>JAMOAD010000227.1 GCA_023621955.1 Acidobacteriota bacterium | reverse complement strand
ACCGTCTATGGGGTGGTTGGTCCCAATCTTTCCCAGCAGGGCGCTCCCGGGAGCACCCGTATCGAGGAGCCAGACCACGGGGTCCGAGGAGGTGCTGCTCCCCACGAAACGGCCCCCCGTAAAGTTCCAAAAGTTCCAGTTCCCCTGCGCGTCGTAGGTGAACCACCCCAGGTCCTTCACTTTATCCATGTCCCAGGGGTCCTGAAAGCTCTCGGAGGCATACTCCCGGGCCGAAGCGACCGTCTCGGAAGAGGAGGGAGAGGTGACCTGCAACTGTCCCCAGAGGGGAAAGGAGAGAAAGAGAACCAGGAGAAACGCCGTTTTTGTCTTCATTCCTTTATAAAATAGGCCCCTTTTCCGGTTCGTCAACTCTGTTTTTTTCCAACTCCCCAAAGTCATAGTCGGCGTAGAAACTTCTCAGGGCCGAGAGGGAGAGTTGGGGGTCTCCCTCCTTGTTGATCAACCTCCGCAGGGGGGTCACCCGCCTCAGATAGTCGGCGGTTTGCGCCTCGGTCATCCCGCCCCGCCGGAGCCGGAAGAGAAGAATCCGGGGCAGGTTCAGGAAAGCCGAACCATGGGCCCAGAGAAGGGCCATGAAGGCTCCCGATCCCCGGGCCTCGAAGAGTAGCCGAAGGCCGTGTTTTAGGGCGGCCAGGGTGTACTGCTTCGCCGCTCCGAGACTGAAGTTCTTCCACAGTGAGAGAAGGCGGTTGCGGACGACGAAGCTGAGCTTCCGGTCCCCCATGTAAGAGCCTCCGAAGCGGTGGTAGACGACCGCCTCGGGAGCGGCAAGCAGACGGAAGCCCTGCCTGCGGGCCCGAAGGCTCCAATCCATGTCTTCGTAGTAGCTCTTGAACCGCTTGTCCAGAGGGCCCACCAGCTCCCAGGCCTCCCGGGAGACCAAGACCGCCCCGAAGCAGGCGGAACCGACCTCCCGCTCTTTTCGGATCCAGGGCCCGTCCACATAGCCTTGCCATTGGTCGGCGCCCCAATCCCCAAGCCCCATGACGTTTCCCAAACCGTTAAGGAAGAAGGGAACCTTCCAGAGCCGCATCTGGGGAACCACCGCGCCCACATCCTCTTCCCCCTCGGCCCTCCGGAGGAGCTCCTCCACCACCCCCCTCTCCAGCTCTATATCCTGGTTGAGGATCAGAACCCAGGGGGATCTCGTCAAAGCCACACCCTCGTTGACCCCTCCGGCGTAGTGGAGGTTTCTCTTCAGGGGGAGGACCTCCACCCCTGGAAACTCACGGGAGAGCCATTGGGGGGTCCCGTCTCCCGAGGCGTTGTCCACGACGACGATTCTCTTGGGCAAGAGGCTCTGCCCTTGCAGAGAGAGCAAGTTCCTTCGAAGGTACTCCTGCCCTCGGTAGGAGACGATCACGACATCCACCTCCCCCTGAACCGAGGTTCCGGCGGTTTCCACCCCCTCCGGAGGGTGATCGCTCTTGAGAACGGCGGCCCTCTCCAGGAGGAGAAGGTATTGGTTCAACCTCTCCCGGGAGAAGAAGAACCCCTCCGCGAGAAGCGCCTCTCTCAGGCTCTCCGCCGTTCCCGGAAGGAGCCTCAGAATCTCGTGGGTCCAGCGGTCGGTCTCGACCCTCCCTCCCCTCTCCCGGAAGATCAGGAAGAAGCGCCCCTCCTCCTTCACCTCTTCGTAGAGCCCGGAGGGCGAGAAGAGCTTACCGTCCATTCCCTTCCTCCACCAACGCGCACCAGAGGTCTAGGAGCCTCTTCGGCCCAAACTCCCGGGCCGCCTCGAAGGAGGCTCTCCCCATCCTCTCCGCCAGGGCGGGATCTGCGAGAATCTCCTCCATCCCCCGGGCCACCTCCTCCGGTGATCGGGGCTCCACCCAGAGGCCCTGACGGTACTCCTCCACCTGATAGATCCCGACGCCGTTACGGCTGATGACGCAGGGAAGGGCGTAGGCCATGGCCTCGGTCAAGGCAATCCCGAAGGATTCGTGCTCCGAGAGGAAGGCAAAGAGATCGGCGGCGCGGAAGAGCGAAGGCTTCAGACTCTGTTGAAAATCATCGAAGAGGTGGACCCTCTCCCTCCCGTAA
>JAMOAD010000384.1 GCA_023621955.1 Acidobacteriota bacterium | reverse complement strand
AGCTCCTCCTCCAAGAGAGTGAACTCCATGGCCCTCTTTATAGAGGCTAAGAAAAGATCCCGGTCAGGAGGCTTAACAAGGTAGTCGAACGCTCCCTTTTTCATGCATTGCACGGCCCTCTCCACCTCGTTGAACCCTGTCACGACGAGGACGGGGAGGGAGGGAAACTCCCCCTTGATCTCTTCCAGGAGAGTCTCACCGGAGAGGTGAGGCATGTTCAGGTCCAGGACGACGGCGACGGCGCCCCTCTCCCTCAGAAAGTTCATCACTTCGCGGGAATCCTTGAACGAGGCGATAGAGGTGTAACCGGCCGCCTTCAGGAGTGTCGAATAGCTGAAGAGAATGGTCTCTTCGTCGTCGACTAAGAGAATGGATCGGGAACCTCCGGATTCTCTCATTTTTCATCCTCCTCTCTACAGGGGGGAAAGGTCAGCACGACCCTGGTCCCCACTCCGGGCCGGGAGAAGAAGCTCATCTCTCCTTTGTGAAGTCTGACAATGGAGTGGCTTATATAGAGTCCCAACCCGGTTCCTCCCACTGCAGCCCTGGTCGTGAAGAAGGGTTCGGTAATGCGGTTCATTGTCTGCGAGGACATTCCTACTCCCTGGTCGACGACTTCGACACTCACAACCTTTTCGACCCTATCGGCGAAGGCCCGGATGCTCAGGGAGGCTTCTTTTCGGGGAAGCGCCTGAAGGGCGTTGGAGATCAGGTTGATCATCACCTGCTCCAACATCTGGGAGTTCCCCTTCAGCGGCGGAAGGGCCTCTGGGAGATCCAGGGAGAAGTTGTTCGTGCACTTCCTGATCTGGTAATCCATGATCACCAGGGAAGAGCGTATGACCTTAAGGATGTCCACAGAATCGTCGAGTTCTTCGCTCCCTTTGTCGTTTCGGGAGAAATCCCTCAGGTTGTCCACAAGGTTCTTGATCCTTAGGGCGCCCTCGTTGATACCGCTCAAGAGTTTCGGCAAGGCCTCCTTCATCTCTGAGAAAGGAAGCCCCCCCAGGAGGAAGTCTCCGACGTTTTCGCTGTGGCGCTGAAGGATCCCCGAGGCGTCCTGCCAGGCGTCTCTCAGGAGGGAGACGTTGAAGAGGATAAAGCTGTTGGGGTTGTTCACCTCGTGGGCGAGGCTAGAGGTCAGCATTCCGAGAGACTTCATCTTGTCGGCTTGTATCAGCTTCTTCTGAAGAATCTTCGCCTGCTCCTCAAACTGGAAACGCTCGGTGATGTCGTAGAGGGAGACGTAGATAACATCACGATCGGCCAGGTGTATGTTCTTGGCGCTCGCTTGAAGGAGGACCTTCTTGTCCGTAGGAGTGGGAACCGTGATCCTGCAGGTTACGGGGACACCCTTCTCCAACCTCCCCAAAGCCTCACGGAAGGGGGTCAGAGGGGTCTCATCTCCGAAGAGCCTCTCAGGGGGAAACCCCAAGACGGCCTCCCGGCTCTTCCCGAAGAGATCGAGGGCGGCCCGGTTGATGTCCAAGAGCTTACCGTCTCTCCGGTCCAGGAGAAGGAGGGGGGTATCGTTCTTGTCGAAGATCTCCTGGCTTCTCTCCTCGGCTTCCCGTATCTGCCTCTCCGCCCGGTAGCGGTAGAGGGCCATTTCAACGTTGATGAGAAGCTCCCGCTCCTCGATAGGCTTGATGATGTACCCGTAGGGTCTCAGGGATTTGGCCCGCTCGAGGGTCTCCTCGTCGGTATAGGCCGTGATGAAGAGAATCGGCACATAGCGTTTCGCCATAAGCCTTTCGCCGGTGGTAATCCCGTCGATTCCCTTCTTCAGGTTGATGTCCATGAGGATGAGATCGGGAGGACGCCGTTGGCTCTCTTCCAGAGCCTCCTCCCCGGAGGAGAAGAGAGAAACCGAGACAAAACCCTTTTTCAGGAGGATTTGACGGAGATCTTCCGCCACAATCTGCTCGTCTTCAACGATAAACACGTGGGAGAGAGTAAGTTTTTCGGTTTCAGACAGCACCTTGGGGCTCCTTGGTCACCTTGGTTTTCAGAAACATCGGACGGGGGTAGCTGAGAGTGAAGAGCGTTCCCGGACCGGAGCCCGG
>JAMOAD010000193.1 GCA_023621955.1 Acidobacteriota bacterium | reverse complement strand
GAGATCGTTCACCTTCGAGACGATGTTCAGAGGGGAGTAGTCCCTCTTAAGAACCTCCCCCCGCTCCCTCTTCCACTCCTTTTTGGAGAGGACCTCCTCGATGGAAGAGACGATGGCGTCGACATTCTCGTCCTTCACGATGTAGTGGTCGGCGCCGACCTGGTAGGCCCAGAACTTGTCCGCCGCTTCGGATTTGGAGGTCAAGATAATGATCGGAATCGGTCGGGTCACGGGATCGGACTTGAGGACCCGTGAGACCTGATAGCCGGTCATGTAGGGCATGATGACATCGAGAAAAATGAGGTCTGGAGGATCTTTAAAGATCTTTTCCAAGGCCTCGATCCCGTTTTCAGCCGTAACGACCTCATAACCATAGGATTGAACGATCTCTCCCAGGAGGCTCAGGATGAAGGGAGAATCGTCGGCGATGAGGACCCTCATAGGTTCCCTCCTCGCTCCATCGCCATGAGTGCGCCGTTGATCTGTGAGGGAGTCAAGATGTAACGGGCCATCTTCTCCTTGATGATCTGCATGGGCATGCTCGAAACAACAGCGGAAGCGGGTTCCTGAGCGATCATGAGACCTCCGAAGGAGTGGATCAGATGTGCCCCTTCACGCCCGTCGTTTCCCATTCCCGTCAAGACCATCCCCATGCTCCGGTTGCCGAAGGAGTGGGCGAGACTCTCGAGAAGGAGATTGCCGGAGGGGAGGATCCCTCTGACCGGCCCGCTGAAAAGGAGTTTTAACTTCGAGCCCTGAACGGCGATATGGGCCCCGGTGGGGGCGAAATAGACCGTCCCCCCCTTGAGAGATTCGCCCTCTTCGCCTACCTTGAAGGTCATGGCAGACTGTTTCGAGAGCCAGTCCACCAACCCTTGAACAAAGCCTTCGCTGATATGTTGGGCCACCAGGACCGGGAGGGGGAACGCGGAGGTGAGACCCGTGAAGAGGGTGTTCAAAACCGTCGGCCCCCCGGTGGAGGAGGCGATGCCGATGGCCGAATAGTCCGAGGCGGGAATATAGTCGGCCTCCATGCCGGGGTAGAGGGAGGGGATGATCGAACCCTTCTCCAGGAAAGCGACCTTCTTGATAGTCTGAACGAGGACCTCGTCGATTCTCTGCCACTCCTTCGTCGGCCTGGGGGTCGGCTTGTTCAGAATCTCCAGGGCGCCGTACTTGATGGCGTCCAGTGAACGGTAGAGGTGTCTGGTGTTGAGGGAAGAGGTCAGAATCAGAATAGGAAGAGGCTTTTGCTGCATGATCCTCTTGGTCGCCTCGATCCCGTCCATGAGGGGCATCTCGATATCCATGACCACAACGTCCGGCAGAAGGCTGATCGCCTTCTCCAACCCTTCCGCACCGTTGTCGGCCGTATCCATAACCTTGATCTCCGGATCACTCTCAAGCAGTCCCTTGAGAAATTCCAACGTAAAGGGCGAGTCGTCAACGAGAAGCACCTTAATGGTTCTCTTGTTCATCCATTCCCATCCTTTTTAACGCATTCTGGAGAGTCTCCAGAGAGAAGTCGCTCTTGTAGAGATAGCCTTCGGCTCCCAACTGTGTGGCCTTTTCGACCTCTTTGTCCCCTTCCCGGGAGGAGAGGAAAAGAAGGGGGGTCTTATCGCCCAGAGTACGGATTGCCTTCAAAAACTGGAAGCCGTCCATCCTCGGCATATCGACATCGGAGAGGATGATATCCGGCTTGAACCCTTTGAGCTTTTCGACTCCATCGAGGCCGTCCACAGCCGTTTCAACCAGGTAGCCCGCCGAGACGAGGGTGTCTTCGACGACGGCCCTGGTCAGATCCGAATCCTCCAGTAGGAGAATTTTCCTCTTCTCCTGGACTTTCTCTTCGAAAACACTCTCCCCGACAGCATCTTTGACCATTTCCAAGAGTTTCCCCGGATCAAGAACGGGAACTACCTGTCCCCCCTTCGTCAGCGCCTCTCCGAGGATATGGTCACACCCTCTGAGGAACTCTCCCGTCTCCTTCAGGAGAAGGGGTTCCTTGCAGATGACCCTGTCGACAAGGACGACGGCCCTCTCGAAGGTGTTGTTGAAGACGACG
>JAMOAD010000355.1 GCA_023621955.1 Acidobacteriota bacterium | reverse complement strand
TGGGCGTCAAGGTGCCGCACACGGTGACATTTCCACGTCTGAAAAGACGTGGCCCCATTGAAGCCGGGTTCACCTTCTCGGTCAAGAGGGACTTCTCGGTATTTCCACGTCTGAAAAGACGTGGCCCCATTGAAGGGTCTCGGAGGTCCTAACCCCCGGGCGATGACCGCTTTTGAAACGAGGAAGACCATGGATTTGAAAGGATGAGAGAAGAAGGAGGAAAAGAGAGATGGAAGAGTGGGCGTCCGTATTTGGTTTTATCCGTGACAAAGCCGGGATCGCGTTCGTCGTTCTCCTCATATTGCTGGTTGTCTGGCTCGTGGTCGAGGTTTTCCTTGGATACGTGAGGGTCTATTTCAGGAAAGACGACGAGGATAAGTAAGCTCCAAAGTTCGTGAGTTTCTCCAGCGCGGTCTGCATGGAATCGATACGCGACAAAGGGTATTCATCACGGAGAGGAGCGACGTTGCCGGGAAGGTGAACCCGCGCGTGGTTAACCCCTTCGCCGGCTCCCTCTTTCGCGTTTAAGTTTTTTAACAGGCCCGCCCTCTGTTTCTCTCCCCCTGTCGCCAGGGCCTCCACATGCCGCGTAAGAGGGGGAGAAGCCCGTCCGCCTGTTCGGGAAGGATTTTCTCCTCTCGAAAGGGGGAACGCCTCCCTCTGGCGGAGAAGGTGTACTATAATAGTCGGGAGTCGGATCGGCCCTCGGGTTTCCCGAGGAACCCCTGGGAGGCCGGGAGGAGAGGATGAGGCGGCGGAAAGAGTGGGGCGAGGCGTTAGCGGAGAGGAGTGAGGAGTGACTACCGCCGGGACCGTCACCGCCGGGGTCGCCACCGAGGAAACCCTCACCGAGGGAACCCTCACCGATACAACCGCCTCCACGTCGGCCTCTCCGCGAGTCTCTCCGGAGAAGGCGGAGTTCGCCTTCATCGTGGCCAGCTACAACGGCGCCCGCTACCTCTCCCGCTGCGCGCGGTCGATCCGGGAGAAGGTCGGGGAGGGACGCTACGTTCTGGTCGTCATGGACGACGCCTCTACCGACGCCGATGTCGGCGAGGCGCTGGAGAGGCTCCGGAGGCGCGAGGACACGGTGGTTCGGGTCAACCCCCGAAACCAGGGCTTCAGCAGGAACATGAACGGCGGTATCTCCTTGGTCCTCCAGGGTTTTCCCCAGGTGAAGTACCTGGTCCTCCTCAACCAGGACACCCAACTCCTGACCGATATCACCGCCGACGCCCTGCGGGCGCTGGGGGAGAGGGGCGGTATCTGCGGTCCCCGACTCCTCAACGCCGACGGGAGCGTTCAGAACTCCTTCTACGAGTTCCCCACCCCCGGCAAGAGGCTCGCCCAACTGGCGGGGCTGAGGAGGGCGGGGAACCTGGCCCGGCGTCTCCTCTCCGCGGGATTGGTGAAGGCTCCGCTCCCTCCCTTCGCCAGGACCTACCTGAAGAATTTCCTACCCCCCGGCGACGTCCTGGAGGTTCCCTGGCTCTGCGGCGCCTGTCTGGTGGTGTCCAGGGAGGTCTTCACCGACGTGGGCCTCCTGGACGAGGGCTTCCAGATGTACGGAGAGGACATGGACCTCTGCCGACGGGCCGGAGCGGCGGGGTGGAGGATTCTCCACTTCCCGGAGGGCCGGGTGGTTCACCACGGCAACGTCGACCACCTCCGCCTCTCCCGGCAGAGCCTCTCCACCTACCACGCGTCGATGGAACGGTTTTATGAAAAGCACTTCACAGGGTGGAGGCGCCGCTTGCTTCTCCTGCTGAACCGGGCCGAAGAATGGAAAATCTTGGCAAGACAAGGGCGGCGCTGATGGCCTCCGGCCCCTCCCGGGAGAGGTTCGCCCTGGCCGGCGTGGCCATCGACAACCTCTCCTTCGCCGAAGCGGTCGCCGGGATGAGGGAGTTCCTCTTGCGGGGCGGGCGGGGGTACGTGGTCACCCCCAACGCCTCCCACGTCTGTATGCTCCAAGAGGACCGGGAGCTGAGGGAGATCTACGGGAAGGCGAGTTTCGTTCTGGCCGACGGCATGTCCATCGTCTTCGCCTCCCGTCTCCTGGGCTCTCCCCTTC
>JAMOAD010000048.1 GCA_023621955.1 Acidobacteriota bacterium | reverse complement strand
CACTCCAGAATGGAGGTGCTGAACCAGATCCAGGAGAGAAGACCGCTGAAGAGGAAGAGGGAGTAGCCAGAGGCGGTCTCCATGTGGGGGATCGGGAAGCGGGGTTTGAGGATCACCCCGAAGGCCAGCGTGTAGACCAGCATCAGCAGGAGGGGGTTCAGGAAGGACCAGAGGAACCCCAGGGTTGAGCCCCGGTATCTGGCCTTCAGGTCTCGGCTCACCAGGTTGGAGATGAGCAGACGGCTTCTGTAGACCGTGTCGATCTTCTCTTTAAGAAACACCTTTACCTCTCAAGACCGCCTCCACCTCGGGGGTGTAGCGGCCGTCATCTTCGTGGAGAATCACCTTCTCCCTCAGGCAGGACCCCTCTTGGAGGGAGAACTCCCAGAGAGAGAAGAGGGGGTTGGGATGGGAGGGGGAGCGGAGGATCAGCCTCTTGCGGCGGGGGTGGAGCCCCTTGGAGAGAGCCGTCTCCTTGATCTCTTCGCCCCTCCTGGCCGGGTAGATGAGCCAGAGCCGCCCCTGGGGGCGGAGGAGCCCGGCGGCGTTCTGCAGGAGAGTCGAGGCGTCCAGGAGGAGTTCAAACCTGGCGGCCGCCTCTCCGGGATCGGAGCTGACCTTTCCCTCCCCCAGACGTCCGTAGGGGGGGTTGGCGAAGATGCCGTCGAAGAGAGGCCGCAGGGGAGGGGTGCGGAAGTCTCCCCGGAGGGGGAACACCCTCTCGGTCAGACGGTTCTCTTGGACGTTTCTTCTCAGGGCTTCCACCATAATCCGCTGGATCTCCAGGGCGACGATGAACTCCGCCGCTCGGGAACGTGCGAGAATGAGGGAGATTATACCACAGCCGCTTCCGATTTCAAGGAGGCGCCGCCCCGGGTCGGGAGGGATGAAATCGGCCAGGAGAGGGGCGTCGATGGTGAAGCGGAACCCGCGCTTCGGCTGGCGGACCGAGATCTTTCCGTCCAGGAAACGATCCTGGGAGAGGAGATCCTCCATCACGGCCTCTTCTCCCGGTGGCTGTCGAAGACGAAGGTGACCGGGCCGTCGTTGACCAGGGAGACCTCCATGAGGGCGCCGAACTCACCGTCGAAGACCGGGAGATCGAAGCGGGAAAGCTCCTGGAGGAAGGCCTTGTAGAGGGGAAGAGCCCGGTCGGCGGCCATGGCGGCGGTGAAGTCCGGGCGGCGCCCTCTCTGAAGCCTGTAAGCCAGGGTGAACTGGGAGACCGAGAGGATCGGGAGGCGAAGATCCAGGAGGGAGAGGTTCATCTTCCCCTCCCGGTCGGGGAAGATTCGGAAGTGGACGATCTTCTCGGCCATCCGGCGGGCCTCTTCGGCGCCGTCCCCCTCTTCCAGGCCGACCAGAAGGAGGAGCCCCCGGCCGATCCGGGAGACCTCTCGGGAGGCGACGGAGACAGAGGCTTGGGAGACTCTCTGGAGGACGATCACCATGGGGCTATCTCCGAATCGAGTAGATCAGCGGGTTCTCCCTGATAAAGTCACGGGTGAACATCTTCAGGTTGATCCCCCCCTGAACCCTGGAGGGAAGGGGGAGACGGAGGTAGTAGAAGAAGAGGGGGTAGGCGTCGGTGACGGCGAAGTCCCCGGGGCTCTCGCCCCTCTTGACGGCGTCGCCGTAGAAGATGACCACCCCCGTGGTCTTCTCCCCGAAGGAGGCGGAGTACTCATCCTGGTGGAAGAGTTGGTCCATGACCTGGTTGACCGGGTTGACCGGCTCGATCTCCAGGGAGGAGGTGATGACCAGAAGGTCTTGGCTTCCCATGGAGGTGATGATCTGGCCGAGGGCCTGGTCGAGGAACTGGTAGTACCGCTCGATCACGTCTCCGAAGAGGTGGACCTCCTCCTCGGTGACGCCGGAGAAGTACTCCGGCAAGGCGTACCGGTAGAAACGTTGCTCCGTGTCCAGAAGACCGTCCAGATAGAGGAAGAGGAGGCGGGAGCGGCGGTCCTCCTGGAGGAGCGAGCGGAAGAGGGAGAGCCGTTTGTTGTCCAGGAGGATGTTGAACCGGAGGTTCTGGGAGCGGCTGTCGCCGTTGATCTTCAGATTCTCGAAGGGCGG
>JAMOAD010000061.1 GCA_023621955.1 Acidobacteriota bacterium | reverse complement strand
CGAACTCGCTCCTCCAGATCGGATCCGCGATGCGGAACACCTTTTCGCCAAGAACAAAGATCCCCTTCTTGGGATGACCCTTGGCCTCTTCCACTACAGGGAGAAGCACCTCTTTGAGGCCAAGGAGATCTTGGAAAAGGTTCCCCTTCACCCTCTCTTCAACCGCGACCTCTACACCCAGCTCGGCAACATCAACTACCAGATGGGGTTCTTCCGTGACTCTGAAGAGTACTACCGGAAGGGCTTATCCGTCTCTCCCAACGACCCTGTCATCCTCTACAACCTGGGTGTTCTCTTGAACAAGTTGGGACAATACGAACTCGCACAAAACTACTTTCTCCGCTCCCCCCTTACTTCAAGTTCCGACGATTCCCGGGAGATCCTCACCCCCTCCCCCCTCCTCCCCTCTCCCCTCTCCTTCTACCCCCACCCGATCAAACTCTCGGACCTCCTCTCCCCTCTCCCGACGGCCCTCCTCCTCTGGCTTCTAGGGGCTCTGTTCTCCCTCATCGTTACCAGGTTCCGCTCCTTGAGCGTCTCCTGTTCAACCTGCCTCAAGCCTGTTTCACGGCGCACTCCAGGTTTGGCACAAGAGGAGTACTGCGAAGAGTGCTTCAACCTCTTCGTCGTCCGTGACCCCCTTCTGGGAGAGATGAGGAAGGTCCGCTACAACGAAATAGAGAGCGGCTCCCAGCGAAGAAGCAAGGGTTGGCTCTCCGTTTCTCTCCTCTTCCCAGGGTTTTTCTTCCTCAGCCTTAAACGGCCTCTCTTCTACATCCTCTTCTCCCTTCCCTTCCTTTTTTCCCTCTTACTCCCCCTCTTCCTCCGCAAGGCCTTGCTACCTCTCCGTATCAGCGGTTCACTCTGCTTTCCGTTTCCCTTCTTTATTCTTGCCGCGCTCCTCTACATCTTGGGGATCCTTGCAACGACGCTTCTGGGGAGAAAAGAATGGCTTTAGAAGGAACGATTCGCGACTTTGCCATGCCCGACCTGATTCAAACGTTGGGTCAGCACAAGCAAACCGGTGTCTTGGTGGTGAAAAACGGGACCGATTATGTCTCCCTGATCTTCAACAAAGGGTTCATCGTCGGTGTCGAGGCCCTTCCCAAGAAGATGGAGTTCCGACTCGGGGAGATGCTTCTTAGGAACGGGGACTTAACATCTCCTGTGCTCGAAAAAACCTTGGCTATCCAGAAGAAGACCGGAAAGAAGTTAGGGGAGATTCTTCTGGGCCTCAACCTTGTCACGCTGGAGACTCTGAAGAAGGGGCTCAACAGCCAGGCGCTGCAAATGGTTATCAGCACTATGGGATGGAAAGAGGGAGAGTATAAGTTTCACAAGCGGGAGAGCGTTGAGTGGGACCGAGACCTGATGGACCCTCTTCCGACAGAGCACGTTCTCATGGAATCGATGCAGATTCTTGATGAACTCCCGATCATCCGCGAGAAGATCCGAAACGGAAGGATGGTCTTTCGCCTCTGTGACCACAAGAAGAACCTCAAGATTCTCGAAGATTTCGAGGACGAGAAGGGATCGTCCGATGAGACGGTCTACCTCTCGAAGCAAGAGTACGAGATTCTCAAACGGGTTGACGGCCGCAAGAGTGTCACCGACCTCATCAACAGCCTCCCGTTTCCGGAGTTTTTCGTTCTCAAGGGTCTCTACTCCCTTCTCAACAAGGGTCTCATGGAGGAGTGCGAAAGTTCAGGAGCCCTTCAGGACAGGCTCTCCGCCTCAGACGATGACCTCCTCTCAAATCCTTCTCTCCTCACCCGGATTCTGGCCCCAACGCTCATGGTTATTGCTCTCGCCTCCCTCCTTTGGACGGTTGTCTTCAAGGCTAACCCCTTTCACCCTTTAAAAGCTCCGAGCACCCAGGGATGGCTGGATGAGTACAGTCGAATCCAGGACCGTTTTCTGAAGGCCCAGGAGGGTTTCTCGTCCTTCCATGATAGACAACCTTAACCATCCGATCGCCGTCCTTGGAAACTTCGACGGAGTCCACAACGGCCATAGGCGAATCTTCACCTGCGCCATAGAAAAGGCCAAGCGCGAGAAGAAGAGCGTTGTCGCCCTTACCTTTTGGCCACACCCCTCCCGTTTCTTCACCCACCCGGTCCCCTTGATACAGACACTGGAGCAGAGAACCGAATGCCTCTACTCCCTTGGTATCGATAGAGTCGAAGTGATCCCCTTTGACCTGATAGCCTCCCTCGAACCGGAAGAATTCCTTCCCTATCTGCTGAAGCAGATTTCCATATCTTCCCTGGTGGTAGGCGAAGAGTTCCGCTTTGGACGGGAGAGAAGAGGGAACCTCTCTATGCTCAGAGCCCTCGCCCGCCCCTTAGGAATCGA
>JAMOAD010000385.1 GCA_023621955.1 Acidobacteriota bacterium | reverse complement strand
TAGAGCTTCTTGTCCAGGAGATCGTTCACCTTCGAGACGATGTTCAGAGGGGAGTAGTCCCTCTTAAGAACCTCCCCCCGCTCCCTCTTCCACTCCTTTTTGGAGAGGACCTCCACGATGGAAGAGACGATGGCGTCGACAGTCTCGTCCTTCACGATGTAGTGGTCGGCGCCGACCTGGTAGGCCCAGAACTTGTCCGCCGCTTCGGATTTGGAGGTCAAGATGATGATCGGAATCGGCCGGGTCACAGGATCGGACTTGAGGACCCGTGAGACCTGATAACCGGTCATGTAGGGCATGATGACATCGAGAAAGATGAGGTCCGGAGGGTCTTTGAAGATCTTCTCCAAGGCTTCAATCCCGTTTTCAGCCGTAACAACCTCATAACCATAGGATTGAACGATCTCTCCCAGGAGGCTCAGGATGAAGGGAGAATCGTCGGCGATGAGAACCCTCATAGGTTTTCTCCTCGCTCCATCGCCATGAGTGCACCGTTGATCTGTAGGGGGGTCAAGATATAACGGGCCATCTTCTCCTTGATAATCTGCATGGGCATGCTCGAGACGACAGCCGAAGCGGGTTCCTGAGCGATCATGAGGCCGCCGAAGGAGTGGATCAGATGTGCCCCTTCACGCCCGTCGTTCCCCATTCCCGTCAAGATCATCCCCATGCTTCGGTTACCGAAGGAGTGGGCGAGACTCTCGAGGAGGAGGTTCCCGGAGGGAAGGATTCCTCTGACCGGCCCACTGAAGAGGAGTTTAAGCTTCGAGCCCTGAACGGCGATATGGGCGCCAGTGGGGGCGAAATAGACCGTTCCCCCCTTGAGGGGTTCGCCCTCTTCGCCTACCTTGAAGGTCATGGAAGACTGTTTCGAGAGCCAGTCCACCAGCCCTTGGACAAAACCTTCGCTGATATGTTGGGCCACCAGGATCGGGAGAGGAAACGCGGGAGTGAGCCCTGTGAAGAGGGTGTTTAAAACCGTCGGCCCCCCGGTGGAAGAGGCGATGCCGATGGCCGAATAGTCCGAGGCGGGGATATAGTCGGCCTCCATGCCGGGGTAGAGGGAAGGGATGATCGATCCCTTCTCCAAAAAAGCGACCTTCTTGATGGTTTGAACGAGGACTTCATCGATTCTCTGCCACTCCTTCGTCGGCCTAGGGGTAGGCTTGTTCAGAATCTCCAGGGCGCCGTACTTGATGGCGTCCAGCGAGCGGTAGAGGTGTCTGGTGTTGAGGGAAGAGGTCAGAATCAGGATAGGAAGAGGCTTCTGCTGCATGATCCTCTTTGTCGCCTCGATCCCGTCCATGAGGGGCATCTCGATGTCCATGACCACAACGTCCGGCAGAAGGCTGATCGCCTTCTCCAACCCTTCCGCGCCGTTGTCGGCCGTATCCATAACCTTGATCTCCGGATCACTCTCAAGCAGTCCCTTGAGAAATTCCAGCGTAAAGGGCGAGTCGTCAACGAGAAGCACCTTAATGGTTCTCTTGTTCATCCATTCCCATCCTTTTTAACGCATTCTGGAGAGCCTCCAGAGAGAAGTCACTCTTGTAGAGATAGCCTTCCGCTCCAAGCTGTATGGCCTTTTCAACCTCTTTGTCCCCTTCCCGGGAGGAGAGGAAAAGGAGGGGGGTCTTATCGCCCAGAGTTCGGATCGCCTTCAAAAACTGGAAGCCGTCCATTCTCGGCATATCCACATCGGAGAGGATGATATCCGGCTTGAACCCTTTGAGCTTTTCGACTCCATCGAGACCGTCTACAGCCGTTTCAACCAGGTAGCCCGCCGAGATCAGGGTGTCTTCGACGACGGCCCTGGTCAGATCCGAATCCTCCAGTAAGAGAATCTTCCTCTTCTCCTGGACCTTCTCTTCGAAAACGCTCTCCCCAACGGCATCTTTGACCATCTCCAAAAGTTTTCCCGGGTCAAGAACGGGAACCACCTGTCCCCCCTTCGCCAACGCCTCTCCGAGAATATGGTCACACCCTCTGAGGAACTCTCCCGTCTCCTTCAGGAGAAGGGGTTCCTTGCAGATGACCCTGTCGACAAGGACGACGGCCCTCTCGAAGGTGTTGTTGAAGACGACG
>JAMOAD010000178.1 GCA_023621955.1 Acidobacteriota bacterium | reverse complement strand
TCCCTTTCTGGTATATTCTTATCTCTTCTATCTTACTCTAGTGAGGTCATCCTAATGATCAGAGAGATGAACGACAAGACCCCCTTGGAACTCAACGAGGAGGGGTTTCTCATGACCTTCGAACTCTGGAACGAGAAGGTCGCCTGCTTCTTGGCCAAAGAGGAGGAGGGTATCGAAGACCTCTCCCCGAACCACTGGGCCGTGATCAACTTCCTGAGGGAGTACTACAAGGAGAACAACGCCGCCCCTATGGTCAGAAAGCTCTGCAAGGCGACCGGGCTCTCCCTTAAGGCTATCTACGATCTCTTCCCTTCGGGACCGGCCAAAGGAGCATGTAAGGTCGCCGGCCTGCCTAAACCTGACGGATGCGTCTGAACATGGTTACCGCGGCCGTTCTTCTCTCGGCGCTATGGGCCCTCTGCGCGCTCCTCTTCCTTCTCTTCAGAGCCCTCAAGAGTGGGCATGTCCCCTTTCAGGCTCCGCACCAGGGGAGCCCCCTTAAGGGGCTTCTCTTCGCCTTCGGCAAAGGAATGACCCCCTGGGAGAAGGAGAGCGCCGGAAACCATCTGGGCACCTACTTGACGGGGATTCTCTACCATATGGCGATCTTTTTCGGACTCCTACGCCTCCTCTGGTCCCTCACCAGGGTTCCCTTCCCCCTCCCCACCCCCTCTGCCGCCTTCCTGTTGATCGGCTCCATCGCAGGCCTCGGCCTCCTGGTCAAGAGGCTCCTGACTCCGGGCCTCCGGAGTGTCAGCCGTTTCGACGATTGGTTTTCCAACCTCTCGGTTGACCTCTTCCTCCTTCTCGGAGCCTTGGCGACCCTCTCCCCCTCCTTGACCCTCCCCTTCCACCTCAGCGCGATTCTCCTCTTCCTGACACTCCCTCTGGGGAAAATCCGCCACTGTTTCTTCTTCTTCGCCGCCAGGACCTTCCTCGGCCTCTTCTTCGGCCGCCGGGGGTCCTTCCAGAAGCGCCCCCTCTAGGAGACTCCCGTGCCCGAGAAAGATCCGATACAACTCAAGATCGACGCCCTCACCGATGAAGAGCTGAAACGCGGCCTCGACGCCTTCCTCGCCGCCGTAGACCCCTCCCTTGCGGTGACTCTGAACAGCTGCGTCCGTTGTGGGCTCTGCGCCTCCACCTGCGCCTACTCCTTGGCCAGCCCCGGGGAGCCCAAGAACGCCCCCTACTACAAAGTCGACCTGGTCGCCTCGGTCTACCAGCGTTACTCCAGCCCCCTGGGCCGTCGGTTTCCCTTCTGGAACGGGGCCCGGGAGTTCAACCGCGAGACCGTCGCCCTCTGGGTGGACGCCCTCTTCGGCCGTTGCACGCTCTGTGGACGGTGCTACATCAACTGCTCCATCGGCTTGGCGGTTCCCGCTCTCATCCGGGCGGGACGGGGGGCGTTGACCACCATGGGCTTGATCCCCGAGGGCCTGGACTCAACCGTCTCGACCGCAGTGGAGAAGGGCAACAACATGGGAATTGCCGAGAACGATTGGGTGGAAACCCTCGAATGGCTCGAAGAGGAGCTCCAGGGGGAGACAGAGGATCCGAAGGCTCGAATCTTCCTGGAAGAGAGGGGAACCCGTTCCCTCTACACGGTCAACCCTCGGGAACCCAAGTTCTTTCCCCTCTCCATCGTCGCCGCCGCCAAGATCTTCCACGCCGCCGGCGAGAGTTGGACCCTCCCCCGCCACGGCTACGACATCACCAACTACGGTCTCTTCGTAGGGGACAAGGCAACCAGCCGCCTCTTGGCCAACCGGATCTGGAAGGAGGCCGAAGAACTCGGTGTGGAGCGAATCCTCCTGGGTGAGTGCGGTCATGGCTTCACGGCCCAAAGGTGGGAGAGTCCCTCCTGGTTCGGCCGTCTTCCGCCGGTCCCCGAAGAGAGCATCGTCCAGAGAATGGTCCGTTTCCTCCAAGAGAAGAGGATCACCCTTGACCCAGCTCTCAACCCCGGCTCTTACACTCTCCACGACCCCTGCAACCTTGTCCGCATGGGAGGGGTGGTGGAAGAGCCCAGAATCCTGATGAGAGCGGCGACCGAGAACTTCATCGAGATGACCCCAAACCGGGAGAAAAA
>JAMOAD010000045.1 GCA_023621955.1 Acidobacteriota bacterium | reverse complement strand
CAAGGGGTCTCCGAGACGGAGAGGGAGAAGGCCTCCTTACAGAGGGAGAGCTCTTTGAGACAGTACGAGCAGAGTCAGGCGGCCTTCAGGGCGGCCGAGTACGCCTTGGCCCAGACAAAGGTAAGAGCCCCCTTCGCGGGGAAGATCACCTTGAAGAGTTGTGAGGAGGGGGAGTACTTCTCGCCGGGGGCCAAGTCCGAAGGGGTCTACACCTTGGAGAGAGACGATCGGATCTTCGTGGATGTCGATGTCCCCTCCACGGACTCTCCCCTCATAGAGAAAGGGGCCTCGGTGGAGGTGGAGTCTTCGTCCGGGTGGCTAGCCGGGAAGGTGATCTCCAAGGGAGAACGGGCCGACCCTCTCTCCTCTTCCTTCCCGGTGAGGGCCGTGGTGGACAACCCCAAGGGGTGGCTTAAACCCGGCTCCGTTGCCGGCATGAAGGTTCACTACCGAGGACGCGAGAAGACCCTGGTCGTCCCTCTCTCCGCGTTGTCCGAGGGGGACACCCTCTTCGTGAAAGAGGGGAACACCGTTCGGGAGAGGAAGGTTACGGTGGGGTTGCGGAATCCCGAGTGGGTCGAGATTCTCAAGGGCCTGAAGGTTGGGGAAAGGGCTGTGGTGGAAGGCAATTTCGGCCTCTATGAGGGGGCCTTGGTCGAGGAGATCCAATGAGTCTGGCCTCATTCTCTGTTCGCAAGAAAGTCACCGTCACCATGTTCACCCTCATCATCCTCCTCATGGGGGTGATCTCCTTCTCCAAGCTGGGCCTTGACCTGATGCCGGACATCGATTACCCGACCATCAGCGTCGTGACCACCTATACCGGGGCCTCTCCAGAAGACATCGAGGAGATGATCAGCAAACCTATGGAGGGGTGGGTAGGAACCGTCTCAAACGTGAAGAAGGTTCAATCCTTCTCCAAAGAGGGAATCTCCCTGATCAACATCGAGTTTGAATGGGGGACGAACCTGGACTTCGCCGCGCAGGATGTCAGGGAGACGATCTCCCAATACGAGCGGTATCTCCCCGAAGAGGCGGAGAAACCGACGGTCATCAAGTTCAACCTCTCCCAGATCCCCGTGCTCATGTACGGCGTGAGCGGGAAACGCTCTCTCTTCGACGTGAAGAACATCACCGAGGACAAGATCGCCGAGCGACTGGAGCGGCTCGACGGTGTGGCCCAGGTGATGGTTGTCAGCTCCGAGGTTCGGGAGATTCAGGTTCGTCTTGACGGCGACCGGGTGAAGAGCCTCTCCCTGTCGCCGGACGCTGTTCTGGCCAGCCTCAGCGCGGAGAACCTCAACCAACCGGCCGGATACTTCACCCAGGGGCATCAGGAGTATATCCTCAGGACCACCGGGGAGTTTAAAGACCTGGAGACGATCCGGAGAATCTCTGTGGGGACCACACCGGAGGGGCGGATCGTTCGGCTTGGCGAGATCGCGACCGTTGTGGACGGATTGAAGGAGAGCCGGACCAACGCGAAAATGTCCGGTGAGAAAGCGGTCTTCTTCATCGTCTCCAAGAGCAGTGGAGCCAACATCGTCAAGGTTGCGGACCGGGTGAAGGGGACTCTGGAGAAGATGAAGGGAGACCTTCCCTCCGACATCACCCTCCACCTGGGAATGGATATGTCCGAACCCGTCACCAACACGGCTGCCGGAACCACCAGCGACGTGATCTTCGGCGGGCTCATGGTGGTCGTCGTGATCTTTCTCTTCCTCTCCAACTGGCGGCCGACCCTCACGATCTCTATCTCCATCCCCCTCTCCATCATCGCCACCTTCATCTCTTTCTATGTGGCCGGGTACACCCTGAACCTGATCACCCTGGTCGGTCTGGGGTTGGGAGTCGGTATGTTGGTGGACAACTCGGTCGTGGTCATCGAGAATATCTTCCGCAGGGTTGAAGAGGAGGATGAGGACGTGGAGACGGCCTCGGCTAAGGGGACCGAGGAGGTGGGGATGGCCATATCCGCATCAACCTTCACCACCATAGGAGTCTTCTTCCCCATGCTCTTCACCTCGGGGATCGTGGGAAAGTTCGCCCAGGCCCTTGCCCTCTCCGTAAGCTTCGCCCTCCTCTCCTCCCTC
>JAMOAD010000184.1 GCA_023621955.1 Acidobacteriota bacterium | reverse complement strand
TTCGTGCCGTTCGCGTCGTTCGCGGTTCATGGAATTCAAAGGGAGTGTCCCTTGTAGCTTTGAAGCGGTTTCGGGGGAAGTGAGGTGAAATAGAAAATGGAGTGTTCATTGCAATTATAACCACGAAAGTTTGTATAGTCTGTGTCTCCTCGTTCGTACCCTTTGCGTTGTTCGCGGTTCAAGGAATTCAAACGGAGTGTCCGCTGTAGATTTAAAGCGGTTCGAGGAAGAGTCCAAGGAGAGGGTTCCCCTCCCCTCCAGGGTAGGAACCGAGAGCCGTGAAGGAAGAAGAAGCCCTTGTTCGTGTCGTTCGCGTTGTTCGCGGTTCATGGAAATTAAACGGAGTGTCCGCGGTAGATTCGATACGGTTCAGGGGAGAGAGGGGAGAAAAGAAACAGGAGTGTCCGCTGTAATTCCTCGTTCGCGCCGTTCGCGTTGTTCGCGTTTCAGAAAATTTAAACTGCGTGTCCGTTGGAATGTCAAGGCGCGTGGGATGTCGGTGAGGGTTGCGGTGTGGGGAGCAAAAAAAAGACCTGCCCGACGACCAGAGAGGGTCGGCGTGCAGGTCTTGGGGTGAAAGGGGGAAAAATGGTGGAGGCGGCGGGAATCGAACCCGCGTCCGAAAGGCCTAAACTTACGAGTTCTCCAAGCTCAGTCCCCTGTTTGTACAACCCGGCCCCAGGGTACCCAGGCACGGGAGGTTGCCTTTCTTTATTTCGGATCTCCCACCGTAGGCTGGCAAAAGATCCTATCCCGCATTGTGGCGTTTCTCCCCGACTCGCGGGAGAAGGCGAGGGAAACGGCTACTTAATCTTAAGCAGCGAGTGCGTAATCGTTTGCAGTTAAGTTTTGGTCCACCGTTTAACGGGTTGGGTGGGATCCCGGCTTGCTCTCTCAGCCTCAGCGCTTCCGTCGAGCCCAGTTCGCCCCCTAAGCTTTCTATGGCTAACGACGTAGTGACGATTGTAAATGGCGGGGACGACGGGGCTTGAACCCGCGACCTTTGGCGTGACAGACGTTCTATCCAACTGAACTACGTCCCCGCATGGTGGGCGGTAGAGGGCTTGAACCTCTGACCCCCGGCGTGTAAGACCAATGCTCTGCCAACTGAGCTAACCGCCCAAGAGCTACTATAGAATACACGAAGCCGTGCTGTATGTCAAGAGTCGGAATCGGCTTCCGGAGCGACTTCTTCCTCTTCTTCTCCGTCGTCGAGGGGGGGAAGTTCCTTCTCGTCCTCCTCCTCGCCGTCTTCGTCGGTGGTGAAGCCCTCGCCTTTCAGGTCGTCCTTGTTCATCACGCCCTCATTGGAGAGGCTGGAGAAGAAGGCGTCCGGTGTCAGGATCTCCCCCTGATCGTCCATGGGAGCGATGCTGTCCATGACAACCTTGGGCTGGTAGGCGATGATCATGTCCTGAACGATCTCCTCTTTGGCCACCTTGATGAAGAACTTCTCCTTGGTCTCGATGGTGATCTTCTTGGGGTCCTTCAGCAGCTGCTTGGCCCTCTTCGCGATGGCCAAGACATAGAGGTATTTGTTTTCCTTGATGATCATCCTCAGGCTCCTTCCTTGGTGCTCTCTTCGTGGGGGTGCTTCTCCATGACCTCGTAGGGTTTATAGGCCTTGAAGCCCGTTCCAGCCGGGATGAGCCTTCCCATGGTGACGTTCTCTTTGATCCCCTTGAGATAATCGGTCTTCCCGTAGAAGGCGGCGTCGGTGAGGACCCGGGTCGTCTGCTGGAAGGCGGCGGCGGAGATGAAGGAGTCGGTGTTGAGAGCGGCCTTGGAGATTCCCAACAGGCACGGTGAACCGGTGGCCTGGTGCCCGTCTTCCATGGTCTCCGCGATCCGTCGGTTCTCTTTGTTGAAATCGAACTTGCTGACGATCTGACCGTAGAAGAACTTGGAATCGCCGACCTCTTCGATCTTGATCCACTTGAGCATCTGCCGGACGATCACTTCGATGTGCTTGTCGTTGATCTCGACGCCCTGTCCACGGTAGACCGACTGGACCTCTTTGAGAAGGTACTTGGCGATCTCCGTCTCCCCGAGGGCATCCAGGATCTTGTGGGGATCCGAGGGGGCTTCGATGAGGGCCTCACCGGCCTTCACGCGGTCACCCTCCTGAACCCTCAGGTAGTTGGAGGTGGAAACGGAGTACTCTTCCGCCTTGCCTCCGTCATCGGGCTCGATGATGATCTTCCTGAGACCCTTGGTCAGGGAACCGAACTTCACCTTACCGTCGATCTCACTGATGACGGCGGGGTTCTGGGGCTTGCGGGCCTCGAAGAGGTCTTGGGCTCGGGGAAGACCGCCGGTGATGTCCTTGGTCTTGGCGGTTTCGCGGGGGATCTTCGCCAGGATCTGTCCGGGCGTGACCGGTACGCCGTCTTCCACGTTCAGGATGGCGTCGGAGGGAAGGTAGTACTCTCTCAGAATCTTCTTCCCCTCCCGGATCTCCAGGGCGGGTTGCATCTTGTCGTCCTTGGATTTGATGATCCTCGTCTTGATCCTGTTGGTCTGCTCGTCGATGTCCTTAATGCAGGTGACGGCGTCCTTGAAGTCCCTGTAGTTCACGGTCCCGCCGACTTCCGTGACGATGACCATGGAGTAGGGATCCCATTCGGTGAGGCCGTCTCCCCTCTTGACCTTCTGTCCGTCCTTGACCACCAGGGTGGCGCCGTAGACCATGGGGTAGATCTCTTTCTCCCGTCCCTTGAAGTCCAGGACCGAGATCGTCCCGGTACGGTTGGTGACGACGTTGTAGCCGTCTTTGTCTTCGACGTACTTGATGCCGTTGAACCGGACGGTCCCTTCGTTCTGGGCCTTCAGCTTCGAGGTGGCGGTGAGGCCGGAGGCGATGCCGCCGATGTGGAAGGTTCTCATGGTCAGCTGGGTACCGGGCTCGCCGATACTCTGGGCGGCGATGATGCCGACCGCTTCGCCGATGTCCACGACCTTGCCTCGGGAGAGGTCACGGCCGTAGCACTTCCGGCAGAGTCCCTCCTCGGTCTGGCAGGTGAGGACGGAACGCACTTTGATCGTGCTGTAGCCGAGGTCGACGATCTTCTTGGCGGCGGCCTCGTCGATCTCCTCGTTGTACTCCACGA
>JAMOAD010000124.1 GCA_023621955.1 Acidobacteriota bacterium | reverse complement strand
AAAAATGACCCCAGCAGGGATCGAACCTGCGACCCACTGATTAAGAGTCAGTTGCTCTGCCAGCTGAGCTATGGGGCCATTTCCTAAATAGATGAGTATTTTACAGAAAGGTCCGGGAAAAATCAAGGGGGAACGGGGAAGAAAATTGCGAAGCCTTGTCGGTTCAAGGGATCGGTCTGTGAAAAGGGTCAGATGACAATGATCCTCATCAGGTTCGTCGCCCCGATGGCGGGGATCACGCCGCCGACGACGACGATCCTATCCCCAGTGGAGACCCTCTTCTCTTGGCGGAGAATCTCTACGGCCCGCTCGACGAGAGAGTCCGTATCGGCGTCGAAGGCCAGAGGGTGAGGGAGGGTGCCTCTGTAGAGGGCCATGTTGTTGAGAACCAGGGGGTCCGGAGAGAAGGCCATGAGAGGGCAGGGGGGGCGGTACTTGGAGAGAAGGAGGGCGGTGGCCCCGGAGAGGCTGAAGACAACGATCCAGCGGGCTTTTAAACTCTCCGCGGCGACGACGGCCGAGTGGACTACAGAGTTCATGATCTCCCTCTCCCGAGTGACCGAGACCCCCGGCGAAGGTTGCACGTAGGGGGAACGCTCCACCTGGGAGGCGACCTTCTTGAGGGTTTGGACGGCCTGGGCTGGGTAGGGGCCTACGGCGGTCTCCCCGGAGAGGAGAAGAATGTCCACGCCGTCCAGGATCGCCGCGGAGATGTCGCTGACTTCGGCCCTGGTCGGTGTGGGAAGGGCCATCATCGATTCCAGGAGCTGAGTGGCGAGAACAACGCTCTTGCCCATGCGGTGGGCCCGTTGGAGAATCCCCTTCTGGAGCAGGAAGAGCTCTTCCGCCCTTGTCTCAACCCCCAGATCCCCCCGGGCGATGATGATTCCGTCGGCCACCGGGAGAATGGCCTCCAGGTTTTTCACGGCCAGGGGCTTCTCGATCTTGGCGAAGACCGCCGCCTTGGAACCCAGAGAGGCGAGTTCACGCCTGAGCAGGAGAACATCCTGGGCGCTCTGGACGAAGGAGAGGGCGATCTGATCGACCCCGTTCTCGGCCCCGAACCGAAGGTCTTCCCTGTCCTTCTCGGTGATCGGGGGAAGAGAGGTGATCACCGTGTTGGGGAGGTTGATGCCTTTGTTGGAAAGGAGGGTTCCGCCGACGACGACCCGTGCCCTCACCCAGCCTCTCTCCCTCCCGGTCACCTTCAGCTCGATCTTACCGTCGTCGAGAAGGAGCCGGTCTCCGCTCTTGGTGTAGATGGGAAGGTCGGAGAAGTCCGAGGGAATCTGAACAGGGCAAGGGGGAACCTCGCCTTCCGGGTCACAGAGGATGACCACATCCTGTTGCCTCGTCAGCTTGAGGGGGGAGGGAAGGAGGCCGACCCTCAGCTTGGGACCCCGCAGGTCTTGCATGATGGGAAGGGGAATGTTGAGTTCCTGGGAGAGTCTGCGGACCGTCTCGATGAGGGCCCGGGAATCGCCGTAGGAGAGATGGGAGAAGTTGAGGCGGACACCGTCCATCCCGGCCTTCAGGAGCGAGCGTAGTCGGACCGGAGACGAGGAGGAGGGGCCAAGGGTGGCCACCACCTTCGTGAAGGGGAAGGCCTTCATCGGGAACCTGCCGTTAAAGAACGATCTCAGAATAGTCCGCCACCCTCTCAAAGAGAGAGGAGAGACTACGCAGGAGAGCGATTCGGTTGTTCTTGAGGTTCACGTCCTCGGCCATGACGAGGATACGGTCGAAGAAACGGTCGATGAAGGGTCTCAGCATCAGCAGGGCCTCCTGAGCCTTCATAAACTCCCCGGAGCTCAGGGATGGCTCTGCTTCTTCCGAGACGACCTGGAAGATCTGGTAAAGCTCTTTCTCCTCTTTTTCCTGAAGGAGGGATTCGTCGAGGCTGTACTCCTCTGTCGAGTTTTTGAGGATGTTCTTGACCCGTTTATAGGAGAGAACAAGCTTTTGGAAGGCTTCCAGGTTCTTCGTCAGAGACAGGGCTTCGATTCTCTTCAGGTCGCTCTCCAGAAAATCGAGACCGGTCTTGACGACCCCGTTGACGGCGTCGTAGGGGAGGCCTCTGACCTCTTCGGCGTAGAA
>JAMOAD010000062.1 GCA_023621955.1 Acidobacteriota bacterium | reverse complement strand
GAAGAGACTCTTTCCCTTCTTGCTCTTCAAAACCCTGGGGGAGTTCTGGGCGCTCCTGCCGATTCTCGTGCCCCTCTACCTCTCCTGCGGCCTCAAAGTCAGCGATGTCTTCCTCGTTCAGGGAGCCTTTGCCCTCACGGTTCTCATCCTGGAGATCCCTTCGGGCTATCTGGCCGACAGGTACGGGAGGAAGAAAAGCCTTTTGGGCTCGGCTCTCTTCCTCCCTTCAGGGGTTCTCCTCTACCTCAGGGGTTGGGGGCTTGGAGCTTTCGCCCTCTCCGAATCGGTGATAGGGATCGGCCAGAGCCTGAGGTCGGGAAGCGATTCCGCCCTTCTCTACGATACCCTTAAGGAGGAGGGCCGGGAGGGTGAATACACCCGTTGGGAGGGAAGGGCCTTCTTCTGCGCCAGAATGGGGGTTTTGGTCTCGGCACTCCTGGGAGGGTATCTGGGAACGGTTTCTCTCCGTCTGCCTTTGGTCGTAAACCTGGTGGTCTTCCTTCTCCTGATCCCCCTGGCCTTTCTGCTCAGAGAGCCCTCCGGGGAGAGGAGGGTCCGTTCGAAGCCCTGGAAGGACCTGGGGGCAGTCTGCAAGCAGGCCCTGAAGAGGCCTGAGCTGAGAAGAGGAATGCTCAGAATCTCTCTGACCAACGCCTGCCAGTTGACATCCCTCTGGGCCTCCTTTTTGGCCTACAGGGTCTGGAGGGTTCCTCTCCCTCTCTTCGGGCTCCTCTTCGCGCTCTTTCAGCTGGCCAGCGCCTTGGGGGCGGCTGGGGCGCACTCTTTTGCGAGGAAGGTCAGGCACTTCCTCTTCCTTCCCGGGCTCTTTTGGATCGCCCTGGGTCTCTCCTTCCGTCCCCTTCTCCTCCCCCTGATCCTTTGCGCCGCCTTCTTCTGGGGACTGGCCACGCCGGTCCTTCTGGACGATGTGAACAGGAGGGTGGAATCTTCTGTTCGTGCCACCCTCATCTCTCTGTCGAGCATGGGAGGGAGCCTCCTCTTCGTCCTTGTTTCGCCCCTCTTCGGTCTCCTGGCGGATCATCTCTCTCTGGGAGCCTCCTACCTCTTCCTGGGGTTTGTCTTCTCCCTGGGGACTCTTCTCCTCGGGCCTGGGGGCGAGAGAGCGGTGAAGAGAGGCGGTGGGGGGAAGACCCCCTCCTTTCAAGGGCGTGGGACCAGCTTGGAGAGACCCGTGGAGAAGGTGGTGACGACTCCCGGAGGGGTCTGCCTTTGGACGGAGTCCTTCGGTTCTCCTTCAGGCCGACCCCTGTTGCTGATCATGGGGGCCATGAACCAGGGTCTCTTTTGGCCCGAGGAGTTTTGCAGAGGCCTGGCCTCTCGAGGGTTTCTGGTGATACGTTACGATCACCGCGACACAGGGGGATCGACGGTTCTCGACTATTCGAAGGCGCCCTATTCGCTTGAGGAGCTCACCGACGACGCCCTGTCGGTTCTCGACGGTTATGGCTTGGAGAGGGCGAACATGATGGGGCTCTCCATGGGAGGGTACGTCGCCCAGATCTTGGCGGCCCGCTCTCCAGAGAGAGTGGAAAAGTTGATCCTTCTCTCAACGACCGCCGATCACCGCCCCTACATGGCTGCGACGACGGGAAGTAAGGGGGAGAGGGGCCTCTTGCCGCCACCCACGGAGGGTTTCCTCTCTTACCTGAAGGTCCTGGCGGAATCCCCTCCCCAGACGGTGGAGGAGGAAGAAGCCGTCATCCTGAAGGGTTGGAGGGTTACCCACGGGGGGAGCCTCTCTTTTCGGGAAGAATCCATGCTCGCGCTGATCAGAAAATCCAGGGAGCGGTGCCGGGATGTTTCGGCGCCCCTTCACCACGCCTCGGCGGTTTTGGCCTCCCCTCCGAGGATGGACCTGCTTGAGAAGATCGTCGCCCCAACCCTGATCCTCCATGGTCTCTACGACCCCTGTCTGCCTGTGGAACACGGTCGGTACCTTGAGAAGGGGATCAAAAACGCGCGGCTGGTGGTCCTCGACATGGGCCACGCCTTCCTCCCGGAGATGTCCTCTCCCCTGGGGGAGCGGGTTGAGAGGTTCCTGGGAGAGGGAAGGGCTTAACCGCCTCGCAAAAGCCTCTGAAAA
>JAMOAD010000264.1 GCA_023621955.1 Acidobacteriota bacterium | reverse complement strand
CGGGGGCCGCCCTTGACGCCGTGTTTGTCTTCGGCCTTGATCGTCTGGTACCAGAGGATCAACCGGTCCTCTTCCTTGAGGTACTCCAGGAAGGCGAAGGGGTCTCCGTCACGGTACTTGATGTTCATCCCCAGCGTGAAACCCGGGAAGGGGGAGAAGGCCCCGTAGATTTTGCCTACGAAGGCCCTGTCGCCGTCCAGTCGCCCAAAGGCGTTGATCCAGCTGTTGGGGTCCGCCTGGCTCTCGTCCACACCGAAGAGACGGTTGGCCTGGGCGCCGTTGCCGAAGGCGGTCTGCCCCATGGCCAGATGGGCCATGAAACTGAACTGAAAGACCCATTTGTCGGCCTTCTCGCCACGGATCCGGAAAAGGAGCTGGGAGGTGAAGGGTTTGTCCGAGAAGGGGGAGTTGGAGAGGAGAAAACCGGTGAAGGGGTTATCGAGGAAGTAGAGCTCCCGGCCGTTTCTGGCTTCGTTGTGGCCGTACTCCTGGGCATAACGGACCCAGGGGAGGGAAGAGACCCGCTTGGTCAGCCCTTGGACCTCCAACTCCCAGACCCGGGAGAGGCGGCCCTTCAGGGAGAGGAGGGCCTGGGTGCGACGGGGGGGGAGAAAATCGGGGTCCAGAGAGTGGGTCGCCCCCCCTCGGTACCCCTGGAGGGTTCCCTCTTCACCGCTCTGGAAGAGCCCATCTTTGTTGCCGTCGTTCCAGCTCCACTGCTCACCCGATCCGCTTCCGCTCTCCAGGAAGCCGGCCTCCTGGTAGCCGAGCTCATAGGGGGCGTCTTGGAGGGCGGCCAGAAAATTCCAACGGGAGGAGAGGTGGAAGAGGAGCCCCAGAGAGGCGCCGGCCCTGAGGCGGTTCCACCGGTTCTCGGTCCGGGAGAAGTGGAGGTTCTGGTAGAGAACCTCCCCCGAGGCGAGAAGATCGATCCAGGAGGTCAGTGGCCGGTTCAGGGAGAGGGTCGATCTGATCTTCTGACGGCTCTGGGTGTATCCGGAGCTCCCCTTCCAGAGAAGCACCCCCAGGGGGGAGCCGTTGAAGAGAAGGGGGGTGGCCGCAGCCGCCAGGGGGTCACCGTGGATCCAGAGGGCCTCGGCCTCGGTGTGCAGCCTGAAGGCTCCGCCTGGGAGGCCGGCCAGCTCCCTCTCGTCTTCGCCTCGGAGGGTCAGAGAGCGTCTCTTCCCTTTGGGGAGGGTCGGGAAGATCTCCGCCCCGTCGTTGTCCATGAGTTCCCAGGACGATCCGGGGAAGGAGGCCTTCTCCTCTTCCCCCTCCGCCAAGAGGGAGAGGGCCGAGGAGCTCTTCGGTCCCTCTCTCTTGATCGCCGTCCAGAGACTCACCCTGTCGCTTTCGGTGGTCTCTTCGGGAAGAAGGCCCAACTCGGCTCCCAACCTGTCTCTCCCCTTCCAGGAGAAGGCCCCGTAGAGGTTCCACTCCCCCTTGCTCCACTTGGCCAAGGCGCTGGCCTCCTGGGCATCCTCTTTGTAGAGGCTGGAACGGTGGGCGAGGTCGTTGAACTCCCTCGGGGAGAGGAGGCCCTGGAGGGCGTAGAGAAGGGTGCCGCCCTGGAGGGAGCTCTCTCCTCCGGCCTCCAGGAGCGTCTGGGAGCGGAGGCGCCTTCTCTGGGTGGAGAGGTTTCCCCCCCGTTCGGTGGGGTGGGGGGAGAGGAGGGAGGGGGCGGAACCGATGAAGCCCCCCATATGGGAGAAGACTCCCGAGAGCCGCAGTGTCGTGGGGAGACCCTTCCGGGGGGTGAAAAAGCCGATGCCGAAATCGGAGGTGAGGGGGGAAAAGCCCTGGAGAATGAGAGATTCGACCGCGGGGGAAGGGAGGGAGAAGGCGGGGCCCGCCCGAAGGGAAGAGGCGATGGAGAGGCCGTCGAGGCTCCAGCCTACGTGGTCCTCCGGTTCTCCCTCGAAGAGGAGCCGGGGGTCGTCGGTGAGGGAGAAGCCTCCGCTCTCTTCGATCAGGAAAGTCGCGCCGGGGGCGTAGTTTTCCAGAAACGCCTGGTAGAAGAGGGCTCCCGGGAGATTATCCCGAAGGAAAGGGGAGAAGAGGGTTCTGTTGATCCCCTCTTGGTCCGGGGAGGGGGCCTCTTGGGC
>JAMOAD010000175.1 GCA_023621955.1 Acidobacteriota bacterium | reverse complement strand
ATCCGCTGGATCCGCGTCAACATGGGCCAGCCCCGTTTCCACTCCGACGAGATCCCCTTCTGCGACGGCATCAACTACCAGAAGATCGTGGACTACCCCCTCAGCATCAACCAGAGGATGTACAACATCACGGTTCTCTCCATGGGCAACCCCCACGCGGTTGTCTTTATGGAAAATTTTCCCTCCTCCTTCGAGCTTCAACAGATCGGGAAAGAGATCGAGGTTCACCCCTTCTTTCCCAACCACACCAACGTGGAGTTCGTCAAGGTTCTCAACCCCCAGACGGTGGAGGTCCTTTTCTGGGAGAGGGGAGTCGGCGAAACCCTCTCTTCGGGAAGCGGCTCTTCCGCTGCGGCTGTGGCCTCTCAGATGAAAGGCTTTACGGGAAAGAAGGTGAAGGTGAAGACCAGAGCCGGTGACATTTCCATCGAAACCGTTGATGAAACGGTCTACCTGGAGGGCTACGCCCAACACATTTTTTCGGGGGAGTTCTTCGAGGGCAACGCCACCGCCGGTTGAAAGAGAGGAAAAAAAAAGGTACAATAAGCCGTTATTTCAGCTTAGAAAGAGGAGACATAAGGATGAACGCGATTGTTGAGAAGCTTGAAAAAAGCATGTTGAGAACCGATATTCCCGTTTTTAAGCCCGGCGACACCATCAAGGTTCACGTCAGGGTGAAAGAGGGGGAAAAAGAGAGAACCCAGCTTTACGAAGGAATCGTGATCGCTCGGAGAGCCTCCGGAATGAGGGAGACCATCACCGTTCGTCGGAACAGCTACGGCATCGGAGTCGAACGTGTTTTCCCCTTGAACTCCGCGGTCGTGGAGAAGATCGACGTGCTGAGACGTGGCCGTGCCCGTCGTGCCAAGCTCTTCTTCCTCCGTGAGCTCTCCGGCAAGAAGGCTCGGATCAAAGAGATTAAATAGGCACGAGGATAGGCCCGTTGATAGTGGCCGGCGTGGACGAAGTGGGCAGGGGGGCTCTCTTCGGCCCTTTAGTGGCGGCTGCCGTAGCGTATGAGGAGGGGTGTGTGCCACAGGGTGTGAAAGATTCGAAGGTTCTTTCGCAGAGGAAACGGGAGAGTCTCTACGGTGAGATTCTCCACTCCGCGAAGGATGTCTCCGTCTCTATGGCCACATCCTTCCGAATCGACGAGATCAACGTTCACAATGCCGACAAGGGGGCCTTGAGAGAGGCCTTGCTCGGCTTAAGAGTGCCCGTGGAGAGGGCCTTTGTCGACGGCTTCCCCCTGGAGGATCTCCCCTTTCCCCATGAAGCCGTTATCCATGGAGACGCGAGCATCCCCGTGATCTCCGCCGCGTCCATCGTCGCGAAGGTTCTGAGAGACCACCTTATGGCCCTCTTCTCCGTTCACTTCCCCCTCTACGGCCTCGACGTCAACAAGGGTTACGGAACAACCTCCCACAGAGAGGCCGTAAAAACTCATGGCCCGACCCTCTTTCACAGAACCTCCTTTCATATCAAATCGCTGGGGGAAAAGCTCTAATGGTCTTCGGATCCAAGGATAAAGGCAAAGAACTGCGGGCCGACAGGATAGAGGCCCTTCAGAAAGCCATCGAGAAAGCCATCAAGAGCGCCAAACTTCCCCAAGCCATCTCGGCCTATGAGGAGCTCCTCTCCCTGGACCCTCGGGACGCGACGGCGATGAACCAGCTCGGTGACCTCTACATCCGCACAGGAAACTTCAAGGAGGCCTTCAAACACTACCAGCGCCTGGGAGACCACTACGACCGCACCGGTCTTCTCCCCAAAGGGATCGCCATCTACCTGAAGATGTACAGAATCGATCCCAAGAACACCGATGTAGCCCTCAAGCTGGCGGACCTTTACAAACGTTCCGGCCTGGAGATCGAAGCCAAGAGGATCTACATCGAGGTGGCCGAATTCCTCAAGAGCCAGAAGCGTTCCGACGATGTCCTCGAAGTCTACCGCAAGCTGGCCGACCTGGACCAAGAGAACGAGGAGATCCGGGAACGGCTGGCCGAAATCTACGAGAAACAGGGGAACCGGGACCACGCCGCTGAGGAGTACCGCCGGATCGCCGATATCTACCAGAAGAAAAGGCTCCCCGAGCAAGCTATTGAAGCCCTCAAGAAGGCCCTCGCCTTCAAGCCCAACCTTCTGATCCTCAAGAAAATTTTGGATCTTCTCAAGGAGCAAGACCGTCTTTCCGATGCGGTCAGGCTTGCCGAAGAGACCGTCCAGCTCGACCCTTCCAACAGGGACTTCAAGAAGACCCTTGGCCTCCTCTACATGGAGATCATGGATTTTACCAAGGCCGAAGCCCTCTTTCTGGAACTCTCCTCCCTGGGGGGCGAACAGGAGATCGACGTCTACGAACAGTTGACGAAGCTCCATACCAACAGGAAAGATTTTGATAAAGCCTTCAGCTTCATCGAACCTGTTGTGGAAAGTCTTGTAGAGAACGGCCAGCAGAACAAAGCCCAGGAACTCATCAGCATCATTCTGAGCGATAACCCTTCCTACCTCCCCGCCCTCTGGAAACGTGCCGCCATCTACGAGAAGAGCAAACAGACAACGAGTCTCGTCCTCGCCCTCAACGCCATAGCCGAGGTTTTCAAGGGCGAAGGGAACATGGAAGAGGTGAAGAAGATTCTCCGCAGGCTCATCGAGCTGGAACCTTCCAACGAGAACTACCGTTTCGATCTGGAAAGCCTTGAAAAACAAGAAGAGAAGAAGGACTCAGAACAGTACTTCGAACATAGAAAGGAAGAGCAGACCCTGGTTAAACAGCTCGACCAATTCGACAAAATCTTCGATGGAGGCTTCAAAGAGGAAGCCGTCCGGGATGTGGAATCTCTCGACACTATGTACCCGGAAAATCCCAAGATCAAAGAGAAACTTCTCCAGTACTACCTGAAGCTGGAATCTTTGGATAAGGCCCTCTCCACAGGGCTGCAGATCCTCTCCATCTACGAAAGGCTTCAGCTCAAGGACCTTGTCGAGGCAACGGCCCGACGCCTTCTCATTTCTTTCCCCAACAACCCTAATTTATCCAACTATCTGAACGAAACGGTCACGGAGATTTCCCCCGACCTCCCGTCACCGGAAGAACCTATATCCTTCGGTGATGACAAGGCCAAACTTCAGGAGCTTCTCTCGGAGATCGATTTCTACATAGCCCAAGAGTTCTCCGACGAGGCCCGGTCAAAGGTGATGAAGGCTCTCGCCCTCTACCCGAACAACCCTCTCCTCTTGGAGAGGCTCGGCAAACTCGACGAAAGCTCTCCGTCCCTCTACTCGGCCCCGGAAGCCCCCTCTTTTCAGGTTTCTTCCCCTACCCCGACTCCCCAAGGGGAACCTCCTCTTGACATTTTCTCCGCTCCCGTTCAGGCTTCCGCTCAGTCTTCGGACGACCTCGTCTTTGAGCTCTCCTTCGATTCCGACGAGATAGGAGAGGCTCCTCCAGTCCAGCCCAAGGATGCCGATCTCTTCGAAACCCCTTCAAGCGCCTCCGCTCCTCTCACCCCGGAGAGAGACGAGCCTATGGCAAAGGGTTCCCTCGACCTCCCTGCAGGGCCCTTGACAGGCGCCGAGGAAGAGCCCTCGGAGGCGATGAGGGCGAGCGAAGCCGATGCTCCTCTCTTCGGGGAAGACGAAGAGGAGGTGGACATCTCCCTCGACCTTCCCGTGGGACCCTTCACCGACACAGAGGAAGAGGCGCCTGAGGCGACGAGGGCAGACGATACCGAGGATGAGAGAACCGAAGAGGGGCTCACCCCCCTCACCTTCGACACTCCCTCTCGGGAATCTTCACCAACTCCCACTCTCGAAAAAGAGGAACCCCTTCAGGAAGCTGATCTCGGGGATGATACAAACCCGAACCTTTCTCCTACCTCCTTTCCCTTCTCCTCCTCCCTTGACGAATCACTCTCCCCTCCGGCGGAGGCAAAGGTCCAAGGGCTCTCCTCGAACGACGATCTCCCCTTCTTCAACGAAGAGGACCTCTTCGCGAACCTTCCTCAAGACGACGAGAAAAGCTTCGTTCCGACACCCGCCTTCCCGCAAGAGGAGGGAGAAGCGAAGGAAGACCTCCTTCTTGGAGAGAGCGACATCATCGACGACCTCGGGCAGAACTTTTTCAGCGACGATGAGATTTTCGACATAGAACAATCCTACTACTTCGAAGTGGGAACCATCGTCTCCCAAGAGCTCAAGGCAATTCAAGAAGCGACAAGGGACGCCAAAGACAACGTCAGCACCACCATGGAGAGGAGCCTCGACGATATCCTCTTCCAGTTCAAAGAGAAGCTCGACGAAACCCTGGACAAAGAAGACTACGACACCCGCTACAACCTTGGAATCGCGTATTTCGGCATGGGTCTCTACGACGAGGCGGTGAACGAGTTTCTGATCGCCAGCAGGGGCCCTCTCTGGAAATTCGATTCCTACGTTCATCTGGGACTCTCTTTTTTTAATAAGGGCATCTTCCCGGAAGCGGAACGGTGGTTCCAGGAGGCACTGAAGATTCCCGGAAGGGACGATGAGGAGTACCTGGCCATTAAATATGAGCTGGCCAAGGTGTACGAGATGAAGGGTGAGGTTAACGAAGCCGTTGGTCTCTACCGTCAGATCTTAACCAAAACCCCGGATTTTCAAGACGTGAAGATGAGGTTGAAGACCCTGCTCGGATAAGGGTGCAATACCAGTATTCCAGCCGCTGGCTTCTCCATAAGAAGGGGCTCTTCAGGGATCTTTTCGGCAAGGGTTACGCGGAAACGGTTCCTGAACCTTTCCTCGACGATCTTGAAAACCTGCGTCATCCCCTCCTTCTCAACACCCTCTTTACCTCCCACCATCTCGGCTTCGGTTTTCGTGAACACGCTCCTCCCCTCACCGACCCCTCCCCCCTCCGTTTTCGGCAGGTCAAGGAAGAGCTCTGCCTCTTCTTCGAAAGCCTTGGAAAAGAGGTGAGCTTCGCCCCCAAGCTCTTCGAAGAGGATCGTCTCCTGGTCAGCTCCCTGACCCCATCGCGACGGTGCACCCTTCGAGGATACCTCCCCCTGTGCCGGGGTTACCGCCTCATCACCCCCCCTTCGCTCTTCCTCTTCCTCTCCCTCCTGAAAGACCGGAGAGAGCTCATCCTTCAGGGGCCACAGGGGAGCGGCAAGAGCACAACCCTCCTTCAGAGTTCGGAGATTCTCCAGAAAGAGGGTAAGACCGTCTTCCTCTTCTCTTCCCCCGAGGAGCTGACCCTTCAGATCCTCTCCCTCCTCTTCCAGGGAGATGTTCCCTCTTCCTCCCCCCCTCTCGACTCGGTTCTCTCCCTGGTGGATTCACCGGACACCTTCTTTCTCTACGATGGGGAGCGAGAGAAGAGCGAAGTGTTCTGGCGGCTCCTGAAGGTCAAGGCCCCTCGTTCGACCCGATGCTCGGTCACCTCTCTCCTGCCCGAGCCTTGGCAGGAGGGGACCTTTTCCCTTCCTCCCCCCACCCAAGGCGAACTGGAGGAGATCTTCTTCTGGTGCTCTCCCAGGGACTTGGCCCTGGCCTTGTCCACGGCGCCCCGCAACCTGCGTCTTCTCAGACACCATCTGGAGGCCCCCGCGGACACCCTCCTCTCACTCCGCGAAAAGGAGGCCCTCGCCTACCTCTTCCTGACCTGTGATTGGCCCTCTGGACTCTCCCAAGAGCAACGGCACTCTTTGAGAGAGCGGCACCTTGTCCTGACCGGAGAGGGGGAGGAGAGCGTTCGAAGCGTCCATCTGGACCCTCTGGTCCTGAGACAGATCCTTCGTGAAGTCCCCCCCGAGAGCCTCCGCCTCGACTCCCTCCGTTTTCTTCACCTCCTCACCCTTTGGCCCACAGACCCTCTGATTCACAAGGCCTACCTGGCCCTTGCGCCGAACGATCGACTCCTCTTCCGGGGAGAGATCCCTTGGGAACACTTCTCCGACGAAGAGAAGAGGTCCTTCCACAGAGAGGCGAAAGAGGCGGGGCTCTCCCATCCGATTCCCCTGGAGAGGGTTGTCCAGAAGAGTCCTCAAGATTGTCGGGAGCTCTCCTTTGAACTTCTGCGAAGAGGGCGCTACAAGGAGGCTATGGCGATACTTCCCCCTCCGCCGGACTCTTCATTCCCCGAGAAGCTCCACAGACTCTCCCTGCTAAGGCTCACCGGAGAGAGTCAAGAGGCCCTGAAACTTCTGAAACTCCTTCGCAAAGAGGCAAAACCTGAGGAAGAGCCCCTCCTTAATTTGGAGTATGGCCTCCTCCTCCACCTGCTTGGAGAGCGGGAAAAAGCGGCCAAGCTCTTCAAGAGCCTCCTCCATGGTAGCGGAGAGGCCGCCGTAAAGGCCCGTCGGTACCTCTCCTATCTCTCCGGGCCCAAGGAGGGGCATCACCTCGTCTCCCTGAGAGAGCTCTACAAGGAGAGCCTCTCCGGAGAGAACGGGAGTGACCCCGGGGAGATGGCTTCCGAAATCGGCCAAGAAGCCTTCCGTTCCTCGGACTTTTCCTCGGCACTCGGGTGGTTCGAACTCTCGGAGTCTCTCTTCCGTCGAAGAGGGGACCGTAGGGCGGTCACCCTGGCGGCCTTCAACCGAGGAGAGACCCTCAAGGAGACAGGACACCTGAGAGAGGCCAAAGAGATCTTTCAAAGGGCCAAAGCACATGATCTTGCCGGAGGAAGCAACTACTCCCTCTCCTTGGACAACCTTTCACTCGGAGAGATCGCCTTCTTTCAAGAAGAGTACGCCGAGGCGGCCTCCTCATTTCAGGAGGCCGGGCCCCTCTCCCCCTCTCTGGCTCCCCACCTCTCCCTCCTCAAGGCTGTCGCCTTCCACATGGCAGGCAAGGAAGAACCCGCCGGTGAGCACGCCTCCTTCATAGAGGCCGTTCAGGAGGGAAGGGAAGAGGTTCTTCTCCCCTCTCTTCCGCCCTTAGAGCGACCCTTGGAGAGATTCAAAGCGGCCTTGGCCATCGGGAGACTCTACCGTTTTCACAACCGCCCTCCCCCTCAGGAGATGGAGCTCTGGAAGAGGGAGTCCCTGAAGTTCCCCTTTTATGGAAACCTGCTCAGAGAAGAGAACAGCCGAGACAGCCCTACCGGGAGGTTGGCGGATGAACTTTTCCGACTCCGCTACGGCCGTCCCCTCCCTTGGGGAGAGGGGGGGCGAAAGGTCTCCGTCGACACCCTGAGCGACGAGGAACGTCGCTGGCTCTCGCTGGTCATGTCCCCCCCCTACTCCGCATCTCCTTGCCCAGAGGGACCCTTCGTCGGCTTTCAAACAACCCTGGCCTCCCTACGGCAATGGGTAGACAGGATCAAGAACCTCCCCTTTCACGTCTTGATCGTTGGAGATTCCGGCACCGGTAAAGAGATGCTGGCCCGCTACATCCATAGGACCGGAAACCGACACGAAGACCCCTTTCTCTCGCTGAACTGTGCCGCCGTCCCCTCGGAGCTCCTGGAAGCCACCCTCTTCGGGTACAAGAAAGGGGCCTTCACAGGAGCCGACAGGGAGAGCCCGGGGCTCATCGAGAGCGCAGGAAGGGGAACCCTCTTTCTGGATGAGATCGGCGACTTGCCTCTGGCCATGCAACCGAAACTCCTAAGGGTCCTTCAGGAGAGAGAGGTTCTCAGAATCGGAGACTTCCGGCCCCGCAAGGTAGAGGCGGCCTTCATCTTCGCCACCAACCATAACCTGGAAAGAGACGTTCAGGAGGGTCGTTTCCGGGAGGATCTCTTCTACAGAATCGATGAAATGCGGGCCGAGCTCCCCCCGCTGGATAAGAGAAGAGAGGACATCCCCCTCCTGGCCCGCCGTTTCGTGGCCAAGTATTCTCCGGTCTGTGGAAAGGGAAACGTCGAGATCGCCGAGGAGGCCGTGGACTACCTTGTGCAAAGGCCTTGGAAGGGGAACATCCGGGAGTTGGAGACAGAGGTGAAACGGGCGATGGTTCGGCTCGGAGAGCTTGAGGAAGTCCTAAAGCTTGAACACTTCCTCCCTCCTCGAAGCGGAGGACAATCGACATTTCCACCCCAAGAGATTCTCCCCTTGAAGCGCTCCAGAGAAATTTGGGAGGCTGATTACCTCAAGACCATCCTGGCCAGCAGGCCAAAGCTCTCCCGAGAAGAGATGGCCTCTCTCTTAAAGATCAGCAGGATGCAGCTTTATAACCTGCTGAAAAAGCATGGGATCCTATGATCTCCTTAAGGAAGCGGCTTCTTACAGCCCTTGTTACTCTTGTCGGAGTTTACTCCCTGGTTTTCTGTTTGGCCCGGTTTCTTCCCGCAGATCCATCCCTCATCCACCTTGGCGAGCGAGGTTCAAACGTGGACCGGGGAAGGTGGCTCAGGAGCAGGAACCTGCAACGCCCTTTAGGGGAACAGTTTTTCTCGTTTCCTTTAGGGAAAGAGAACCTCTCCCTCTTTCGAAGAGAACCGGTGCGTACCTTGGTTCTCCGCTCTCTCCCCCAAACCCTCTCATTGGCGCTTTTTTCGTGGATTCTCGCCCTCATCCCCGCCGCCCTTCTCCTTCCCCTTCCCAAGATGGGTGAGACCACTGTTCTCCTCTCCACACCCTTTCCCCCTCTCGTTTCAGGCTCGATCCTGATGGTCGTCTTTTCTTCTTGGCGGTTTTTACCCTTCCTCACTCTGGCGATCGCCCTCTACCCGAACCTGTACAGAGGCTTGAAGAAGAGCCTGCAACGGGAACAAAGCCGCCCCTACCTCCTCGGTCTGGCGAAGATCGGTTTACCTCAAAGGAGAATCCGCCTCCACCTCTTTCGGCGGCTCTTGCCCGCCCTGCTGACCCTGGGAGCCCTACAGGTAGAAGGTCTTCTGACAGGAACGATCATCACGGAGACCCTCTTCTCGCGACCCGGCCTCGGATCTCTCTTGGCGGAAGCCGTCAGAAGAAGGGACTACCCTCTCCTCGAGGGTCTTGTGCTCTTCTTGGCCATCGTGACGGTCTTGCTCAACTTCATCGTAGACCTGGCCCTCTACCTTCTCGACCCCCGCCTCAGGAGGAGATCCTATGAAGGTTCTTTATAAAACCCTGTTCCTCCTGGCGGGAGCCCTGGTCATCCTTCTCTTCATCCTTCCCCTTCTGCGGGGAGAGAACCCCTACACCCTACGTCTGGAAAGGATTGACGAAGGGAGCTCCTATGAGTTTCCTCTCGGAACCGACCAACTCGGCCGAGACATCCTCGCCCGCGCCACAGCGGGAGGAAGGAATTCCCTTCTGATCGCTTTCACAGCCTTAAGTTTAAGCCTCTCCATGGGAGCCCTCTTAGGGGCAACCGCGGCCTTTGGCCCGGCCCTCTGGGAGAGGTTCGTCACCGGCCTGACCGACCTCTTCCTCGCCGTTCCAGGGCTTCTTCTCGCCCTTTTGATCCTCGGCTTTTTGGAACCCTCGCCTCTTCGCATAGTCCTGATCTTAGGGGTGATCTCTTGGGCTCCCTATTCAAGGCTCACCCGCCAACTACTCAAGAAAGAGATAGAGGAGCCTTTCGTCCCGGCCTTAAAGGCCTTAGGCCTCTCCCGTTCCCGCATCTTAAGGGTTCACCTTCTTCCCCCTCTCTTTCCCATCCTTTTGGCTCAGGCCCCTCTGGACATGGCTTCCCTCATCCTTATGGAAGCCGGGCTTGGCTTTCTCGGCGCGGGGCTTCCTCCACCTCTCCCCTCCTGGGGGAGCCTCATCGAAGAGGGACGTTACAGCATCATTACCCACCCGGAGAGACTTCTCCTCCCCTGCCTTGGCTTGATGCTCTTGGTCTCATTCCTCTCCCTTTTGGCGGAAAGATACGCTCTGAAACAGAGTAGCAGAAACCTACAGTAGAAAGATGTAGGCTTTTTACTGGGAAGACTCCCTTTTTTCTCTACTGGGGACACTCCCTAATTTCTCTTATTTCCTCTCTCCCTTGCCTCAGAATCGAATCGCAACTACCATAGAGGTGAAAAGATCTTTCCGCGACCTGGGGGGGGCGGAGAGAGATGAGGAGGGAGCGTCCAGGGGGAGCTCCTCCTCTTCGGCGACCCGTCTCTTCCCGCTACGGAAAAGGGGGAGGTGCGCCATGGCCAGAGTGGCTCGAGTCAAGGCCCAAGGGAAGGAGGGGTTCTACTTCATCACCTGCCGTGCCGCCGGCCTGGAGAGTGAGTGCCCCTTTGACGTCAAGCCCTTCCGCCGCAAGCTTCTGGGGATGATCCAACGTTACTCTTCCGCCTACTTC
>JAMOAD010000273.1 GCA_023621955.1 Acidobacteriota bacterium | reverse complement strand
CAGGGCTCCTTGATCTCCGGGTAGAGGGCCTTGTCCAGGTCTCGGGGGAAGGCGAAGCGGATGAGCTCGGCGACGAGCCTTCGGGGGGAAAGATCCTTCAGAAGCTCTTCGGCCAGGGAGGAGTAGGGGTCATCCTCCCCTTCGAGGTTCTCCAAACGCTCTTCCAAGAGAGAGCGGATCTTCTCGCGGTTCCAACGGATGACGGTCTCGGCGCCGGGGAGGGTGTGCTTTTCGATGGGTGTTCCGGTGAGGTCTCTGATTAAGCGTAGCCTGCGCACCTCTTCGGGGGTGACGAAGGTGATGGCGGTTCCCTCCTTTCCCGCTCTTCCGGTCCGACCTATCCTGTGGATGTAGCTCTCCGGATCCTGGGGAGGGGAGAGGTTGATCACGTGGGTGAGGTCCGCGATGTCCAACCCCCGGGCGGCAACGTCGGTGGCGACGAGAATCGGGGTCCTTCGGGAGCGAAAGCGGTTGAGGATCTTCTCCCTCTGGGCCTGAGAGAGGTCTCCGTGGAGAGAATCGGCTTCGTAGCCCCTCTCGATCAGTTTTTGGGCGATCTCTTCGGCGGCCAGCTTGGTTCTGGCAAAGATGAGGCCGTAGAAGCCGTTGGTGGTGTCGATGATCCGGGAGAGGGCGGCGAGTTTGTCCCCCTCTTCGACCTCTACGTAGAGTTGGACCGTCTGTTCCGGAGTGGAGAGGTCGTCCACCACCGAAAGGTAGAGGGGGTCCCTCATGAAATCGCCGGCCAAGTCGCGGATCACGTCGGGAATCGTCGCCGAGAAGAAGAGGGTCCTTCTCTCTTGCCCGCAACGGCGGAGAATCCACTCCACGTCGTCGATGAAGCCCATGTCGAGCATCTCGTCGGCTTCATCGAGGATGAACCATTTCAGGCGGTCCAGCACAAGGATGCCTCTGGAGAGGTGGTCGATCACCCTGCCGGGAGTTCCCACGACGATGTCCACCCCTTTGTCGAGGCGACGGACCTGTTCGTCCAGGGAGACGCCTCCGTAGATGGGGGTGATCGTCACTCTCCTGGACCCCTTCAGCGAGTTGAGCTCTTCGGCGACCTGAAGGGCCAACTCCCTGGTGGGTGTCAGAATCAAGGCCTGGACATAACCTGGGTGTTCGTCGATCTTTTCCAGGATGGGAAGGCCGAAGGCGGCCGTTTTTCCCGTTCCTGTCTGGGCCCTTCCGATCAGGTCCCTGTCGCCGAGAAGGAGAGCGGGGATGACCTGCTCTTGAATGGGGGTAGGGAGTTCGAAACCTTTACGAAGGACAGCCTTAACCGAGGCGTCGGAGAGTCCGAGAAGACGGAACCTCTCCCCTGATGGTTGAACGTTCATGGTGATCAAACCTCCGAAGGGGGGGGAAATCAGCCTCTCCCGAGGAGAAGAGTACTTCCCCCCTTATCGGAAGAGCTTTTAATAGGCGCAGAAAGGTCCTGTTACTTGGAGACCGTGACGTTGACCGCCTTGGGTCCCTTCGTGTCTTCGGTGATCTCGAAGGTAACGCTTTGCCCTTCCTCGAGGTTGCGGAACCCATCGCCCATGATGCTGGTGTAGTGGACGAAGTAATCCTTGCCATCTTCGCTCTGGATGAAACCGTAGCCTTTCTTGGTGTCAAACCACTTGACTTTGCCTTTTAACATTTTTGACCTCGTATTCGGAAATTCAGAGATGACACTACCACAACCGGCGAGAAGATGTCAACGAAAATTCCAGCTCCCCGATTCCGGGACAATGTGACGAAAAATATTGCTCTGATGGTGTGTTTATGGTATTCTACCTGAAAACTTTTTCAAAGAAAGGAGGGTGAAATGAGAAAAGGCAAGACCCTTTTCATGTTTCTTTTGGTGTTTCTTATGGTAGCTCCTTTGGCCGTGGCGAAGGATTCCAACATGAAGCTCTCCCTGGGAGGTGGGTTCTCCCTGCCTACCGGGAACTTGAATGACGGATGGAAGATGGGCTTCAACGTGGGAGGTACGCTGAACTACAGGCTTAAGAGCAACCTTTACCTGATCGGGGACCTCCAGTTCAACAGCTTCAGCTTGGACAAACACGGCCTCGATTACGACGGCGGCTCCACCACGATCACGACCCTTATGGCGGG
>JAMOAD010000269.1 GCA_023621955.1 Acidobacteriota bacterium | reverse complement strand
AATAAAAGAGATAGATGCGAACTTTTTTTCCCTCTTTCTCGGCGTGTTTTGAACAGGGTTTGTGAAAAAGGAGGTTTCAGGGACCTCTTTTTTTTCGTCGTTGTTGAAGAGGGGTCGAATTGACCAATTATTGTGCACTTACAAAGGCTTGTCGTTCCAAAGAGATCGGATTCTTTCCTTTCGTGACAACCCTCTTCGGCTCTCTTTCGGCCTTGTCGCTTCCCCCGCTTTCGGCTATGATCTTACCATGGCGAGAAGAGCGAACACCCCTTTCACCGTAACCCTCTCCGGCGCCCGGCCGAGGCGATGGGGGGCGCTGGCGGAAGGAGACCCTCTCGTCGATCCTTTGAGGGGAGGTCGAGAATGAGGCCCCTCCTCTTGGATTGCCGTAAGGTGGAGGATTTCGGCATCGGGACCTACCTCTCCTTCATCTTTCAGGGTCTTGTCGACTCCGGGAGCTTCTCGGGAAGGCTGATCCACCTTAAGGGGACCCGTCGCCTTCGGGCCCCTGGGACAAGCTTCCTGGAGACAGGGGTTCCCAACTACGACCCCCGGGAGCACGTCGTTATTCCCCACCTCTGCGCGCCCTTCCGGGACCACCTCTTCTTCTCCCCCCACTACCTCTACCCTTACTTCCTCTCCCAACCCCTGATCGTTACTGTCCATGATCTGATCCACTTCCGACTCAGCCACCTCTTCCCCCCCTGGAAGGTTGCCATGGCCAGGCCTTTTCTGAAGCGGATCCGCCAGAGGGCGCAGGTGATCTTCACGGGTTCCGAGACGACCAGGAGGGATCTGGAGGAGCTCTTCTCCATCCCCAGGGAGAGGGTTCGGGTCGTTGCCGACGGAGTGGAGGAGGAGCTCTTCACCCTGCCTCCCTTCGAGCCCCCTCCTGCGGACTACCCCTACCTTCTCTACGTAGGGAACACCAAGAGGCACAAGAATGTAGGCCTTCTTTTAGAAGCCTTTCCCACCGTTCTCTCCCGTTTTCCCGACCTTCGGCTTGTGGTGGTTGGGGGGCCGGAGAGCGAGGATCTCCTCTCCCTCAAGAGGGAGTGGAACCTCTCCTCTCGAGTCGTCTATACGGGCCCCCTGGAGAGGCGGGAGCTCTTCCGGTGGATCGACCACGCCCTTCTCTTCCTCTTTCCCTCCCTCTACGAGGGGTTTGGCCTTCCCCCCCTGGAGGCCATGGCCAGGAGAGTTCCCACCCTTAGCTCTCCCGGAGGGAGCCTGAAGGAGGTTCTTGGTGATGGGGTCCTCTTCTTCGATCCTCTCGAAGCCGGTGAACTCGCCGAGAAGGTCCTTCACCTCCTCCTTCACCCGGGGGAGAGGGAACGGCTTGCTCAACGCGGCTATGAGAGGGCTTCTTCCTTCACCTGGAAGGGCTCGGTGGACTCCTATCTCCGAGAGTTGGAGAAGCTTTGAGCGCTTTTCAGGAGGGCGGTGGTCTCAAGAGGGAGGATGGTCCTCTCCTCTTTCCGGTTTGTTTGGGGCAACCCAGGCGTTTCGGCGAAGGCTCTACCTTGACAAACCTATGGGGGGACTTTAAAATTCAAGGGATGAAACGGTGCCTGCTCTTCGCTCTCTTGCTGATTCTCTCTCCCCTCCTTGTCGGGGAAGTGGGGGTTATCCTCAAGGTCTCCCCTCTTCCCGCCAAGCTCCTCCCCGGTCACGGCTACTCCTTGAGGCTGAGCTGTCAGCCTTCTTCGGGACGTCTGGTCAACTACTACCCCCTGATGACCATCACGCTGGAAGATTCGACGGTGTTTCGCTTTCCCAAGAGGGAGATCAGCGTCAACGACCTTGACCCGAAGCTCATCGAGAGGGAGGGGAAGAAGTATCTCGACCCATCCCAGCCGCTCAAGGTCCCCTTCTTCATCTCCTCCGACAGCGCCGGAGCGGAGACGACACTGAAGGTGACCGTCAACGGCTTCTACACGGAGTTCTCTTCCCGGTTAACCCTGAAGTTCACCCAAGTCGTCAGGCTGAAGGCCGTGGTTTCGAAAGAGTGAAGATGATCGAGAACGGAATCGTCACCGTCCGCTCCAAGAGCGAGCTGAAGGAGTTTATCGACCTCCCCTTCCGTCTTTACGGGGAGAACCGGTTCCCT
>JAMOAD010000159.1 GCA_023621955.1 Acidobacteriota bacterium | reverse complement strand
TTCCACGCCCTGAGAAGCGGAAGCCAGGTGGTCTTCCTGGCCCCGACGGAGGTCCTGGCAAGGCAACACTTCTCCAGGGTCCAGAGGATGGAGCTCTTCAAGCCTTTCCGGCCGACACTCCTCTGCGGGAGCCTCCCGGCGCCGGAGAAGCGGAAAACCTTGGAGGGCTTGGCCTCCGGTGAGCTTCGATTCGCCCTAGGAACCCACGCCCTCTTCCAGGAGGGGGTCCAGTACAAGGAGTTGGGGCTGGTGATCATCGACGAACAGCACAGGTTCGGAGTGGCCCAGAGGACCTCCCTGACTTGGAAGGGGCGAAACCCCGACCTTCTGGTCATGACGGCGACGCCGATCCCCCGCTCCCTCTTCCTGACCCTCTATTCGGGGTTGAAGGTTTCGGTCCTGCGGGAGAAGCCCTTCCCGGGCGGGGAGATCAAGACCCGGGTCGTCCCCCTCTCCAAGAGGGCCGATTCCTGGAGATGGATGGCGGAGAGGTGCGCCTCCGGAGGGCAGGGCTTCCTTGTCTTTCCTCTGATCGAAGAGAGCGAGAAGAGCGAACTGGAGGCTCTGGAAGAGGGGTTCGAGGCCTTCGGCCGCCTCTACCCGGGAGTGAAGGCCGCCATGCTCCACGGGAAGATGAAGGCCGCCGAGAAGGAGCGCATCCGGGAGAGGTTCGAGAAGAACGAGATCTCCCTCCTCTTCACTACGTCGGTCATCGAGGTGGGGATCGACGTTCCCTCGGCAAGCTTCATCATGGTGGAACACCCGGAGAGGTACGGCCTGGCCCAGCTTCACCAGATCCGTGGCCGGGTGGGACGCCGGGGAGAGGAGAGCTTCTGCTTCCTCCTGGGGGGAGGGGGGGGAGAGAAGTCCAAGGAGAGGCTGAAGATCCTTCTCGCGACTCAGGATGGGTTCAAGATCGCCGAAGAGGATCTCCGCCTGCGTGGGATGGGGGAGCCCACGGGGGTGCGGCAGTGGGGAGAGGGGGCCTTTCGCCTGGGGGATCCGGTGGAGGATTGGGACCTTCTCAAGAGAGCCTACGGCGAAGCCGGGAAAGCGCTGACAGAGGGGCGGTTTTCTGCTAAAATGGAGAGGATGCGCGAGGAACTTTTGGAAAATCGAGTGAGGGTCGGAATAAGCTGATGAAGATCGTCGGTGGAATCTTTCGGGGCCGGAAAATTCGGTCCGTCAAGGAGGGGGTACGCCCCTCCACGGGTTATGTCAAGAAACGGTATTTCGATATCTTGGGGAACCGGATCGTGGGCTCCCTTTTTCTGGACGCCTTCTCCGGGACCGGCGCCGTGGGGATCGAGGCCTTGGGCCGTGGGGCCGACTTCGTCGTCTTCATCGACAACGGGTACGAGTCCCTCAAGGTGATCCGGAACAACCTGGAGAAGCTGGAGATCCCCGTGGACCGGTACCTGATCATCGATCTCGAATACAACCGGGCCGTTCGGGAGTGTGAGCGGAGGGGCCTCCTCTTCGACCTGGTCTATATCGATCCCCCCTTCGTCTACTACAGAACCGCGAACCCCCTGCGGATCCTCTTCAAGAGGAAGGTTCTCAAACCGGACGCCCTCATCGCCCTGGAGCGGCCCCGGGAGGAGAGGTTCACGGCGAAGTACTTCCCCCTTCTCCGGGAGTTCAAGACCCGCTCCTCGATCATGGACTTCTACGTCAACCGCCCCATGGACGAGAAGCCCCAAGAGGAGGAGGGAGGAACCGAGGAGGAGAAGTAGTGGGCTCTTCCATGAAGAGGTCGGAGATTCTCTTCTGGACCTTCACGTTGGTCCTTTGGGCCGGCGCCGCCTGGCTCCTGGCGCCCCTTCTCACCCTCGACAGGGTCAACCTGGGAAACGCGAAGGAGTATGTCCTCCGCTCCACCTTTGGACTCTTGATCCTCATCCTCTTCTGGGCGAAGAGCCTGGTGGACCTTCTGGTCTTCAAGGACCCCGGTAAGGTCCGTGACAAGCTCAACACCCTCCTTCTCCTCCTCTACAGCTTCATCCTTCTAGGGGGAATCGTCTTCACCGTTTTGAGGATGGTGAAGGGGTATGTCGCCGCCCAGAGTGGAAGCGGAGACACAGCCTCCCCTCTCTGACGGGCGGAATCGGTTGCTCCG
>JAMOAD010000029.1 GCA_023621955.1 Acidobacteriota bacterium | reverse complement strand
CTCTCGATCACGTCCGGGTAGAGAGTTCCTTGGGCGAGGAAGCGGATCTTCCCATGGGCCTTGGCCTCCCGAGTGAAAACATCGATGAAGGCCTTCCCGATGATCTTCCTCTTCCTTTCGGGACTGGAGACACCCTTGAGACGCTCTAAGAAGAGCTTGCCCGCCTTGACGGAGTAGACACGGATTCCCAGTTTATGGAAGGCCTCCTGAAGCTGAGAGCCTTCGTTTTTTCTGAGGAGTCCCGTATCCACGAAGACCGGAACCAGCCTGTCCCCAATCGCCCTGTGGAGAAGAAGGGCGGCCACGGAGGAGTCGACGCCTCCGCTAAGGCCCAGGAGAACTTTCTCTTTGCCCAATCTCTCCTTCAAGGCCGCGGTGGAGCTCTCCACAAAGGAGCTCATGTTCCAGGAGGGTTTCAAACCCGCGGCACGGAAGAGAAAGTTGGAAAGCAAGGTCTTCCCACAGGGGGTATGGACAACCTCGGGGTGAAACTGGACCCCGTAGAAGCGGCGCTTTCTGTCCTCAACAACGGTGTTGACCGCATTCTCCGTTGACGCGATTCTCTCAAAGCCCGGGGGAAGCTGTAGGAGTTCGTCTCCATGGCTCATCCAAACCTGAGACGACTCCTCGATTCCCTCCAAGAGAGGGCTTTTCCCGACAATCTCCAACTTGGCGAAGCCAAACTCCCGCCGTCGCGAGGGGCCGATCTTGCCCCCCAGCTGGAAGCCCATCAGCTGAAGACCGTAACAGATGCCTAGGACAGGAACCTTCAGCTCCGTCCACCGGGGATCGGGACGGGGCGCCCCCTCGGCGTAAACGCTGTTGGGGCCTCCCGACAGGATCAAGGCGGAAGGATGATAATCACGAAGGGTTTCCCAGGGTGTGTGGAAAGGAAGGATTTCGCAATAAACCTTCGCCTCCCTCACCCGACGCGCGATGAGCTGAGTATACTGGGAGCCGAAGTCAAGGATCAGGACCTTTTCGTTCATGGCTAACTATAACAGATGAGCCTCACCCTTGTAAACCGTTGAACCACCGCATCTCTGGAGAGAAGGATGAGGCTCTTTCGAGCTTTTGTACTTCTCTCCAATTTTATGCTATGTTAACAAACAGTTTCGACATAGAGTTCTCAAGGCTCCTTACCTGGAGAGAACAGGGGAATAACTTTCAGGGAGTAACGATTTCATGAAATTTGGGAAAGCTTTCCGTTACTTTGTTCTCGTCGTCTCCGCCGGACTTTTTTTTACGCTCTCCACCTTCTCTATCTCCTACAGATGGCAGATCCACCAGTATGAAGAGCGGTTCAAGAAGGGATCTCTCATCCGGGCCGAACTGATCACCAAGTATCTGAGCGAAAACCTCGACGAGCTGGAATCTCTGCGCCTCTTTTTTCAATCTTCCTCAGAGGTCAGCCTTTCGGAGTTTCAGAACTATGTCAGGCCGATTCTGGCAACGAAACGGGGGTTCATGAACATCTCCTGGAGCCCCCGAATCGAAGAGAGAGAAAGGGCCCTCTTCGAGAAGAAAGGAGCGGTTCTGCTCCAAGGAAGAGAATACCGGATCCACGATGACAGGGTGACTCTCTCGCCACGAAGGCCCCTTCACGTTCCCATTCTCTTTACCGATCCTGAGAACGACGACATGGAGTTCCCAGGGCTGGACAACAAAGCCTTTCCGGAACGAAGGCTGGCCATGGAAAGGGCCTTGATGAGCGGCGAAGCTTCGGTCACCCCACCTTACGACGTCAAAACAGACAACAACACCCTTCAGAGACGCTTCACCATCTTCTTGGCGGTGTTTCGCTCCGGAAGCGCTCCCTCCTCCCTCAGGGAGAGAGAGGAAAACTGTCTCGGGTTTATCTCCTCCTCCTTTCAGTGTGAGGACCTTCTCTCTTTATCTCCCTCTACGACTCCCGCCTTGGGCCTCCCCTTCACCCTAAACGATCTCTCCTCCCCCGCCGAAAAGGGCTTCATCCACCGGTGGGCTCCCCCGGAGAGGAGAACGGTGCTTTCTCTCTTCCGCCCTCCCCTCCTCAAGTACCGCCATGTCTTCTCCTTCACCGACCGGAGATGGCTTCTGGAGATAGAGAGCGGAAACGCTTACAGGAACGACAACGCCATTGTCTTTCCCTGGTT
>JAMOAD010000084.1 GCA_023621955.1 Acidobacteriota bacterium | reverse complement strand
GGCTTGTCGGTGATCTCCGGGAAGTTCTGAAAGACTCCATAGGGAACCTTATGGTTCTTGACGTGGAGGTAGTGGGGGTCCGCAGCCGTCCAGCTCTCCCAATCGGAGTCTTTATAGAGCTTCTCCATCTTTTTGTCCTCTAGACCATGCTGGAGGCCGGAGTCGGGCTTGTCGGGGTTGTAGCGCCTCCTGTTCCTCTTGAGGGACTCCTCCCAGGGAACCGAGATATAGAGGGTCGCCGCTTTTGTGAGAATCTCTTCGCTCAGGTGGGAATAGGCGCTCTGGAAGCCACCGTGTTCGGTTCCCCTGGAAAACTCGATGAGCAGAGTGGTCTTTTCATGGAGGAGAGGTTTGTCCCTGAGGAGTTTGGAGTAACGGAAGGAGATCTTCCTGATCAGGAAGTTCCAAAACCAGAGCTCCTTGAAGCTGTACCCTTCGTAGGTTTTCCCTTCATAGTGGAAGTAACGGTCCGAGATGAGCCTGGGAAAGCCCATCTCTTCTATGAGGTCATCGTCCTCGAAGCGCTCCCAAAGGAAATGGAAGTCATCGATCTCCTCGATCTCTCCGATGTGGAAGCGGGAGATCCTCTCCTCCAGGGGGCAGTGTTTGATGTAGTCTATCACTTCGGATTTGCCAGCAGCCGGGCGGCCGTTGAAGATGAGAATGGGAAAAATCTCGTTCATGGTTCCTCCTGCGAATCGAATTCTTTATTATAGCCTGACCCACGAAAAAGGGAACAAGAAAGAGAGGCTTTCAGAGAAATGGCCCCTCTCTCCCCCTAGCTCTCCTCCGGAAAGAAGAGAGGCGGAGAGGGAAGGGGGTGGGGCTTGGGAGGGGTGAAGAGAGAGAGGGAGAGACCGGCGAGACGAACTCCCCGTTGGCCCGCTTCGGTACGACCTAGGAGAAGTTTCGCAAGTTCGAAGATCTCCTGGGGGGATCGGAAGAAGCGCTCCAGGGTGATAGACCTGGTGACTTGGTGGAAGTCTCCGAATTTGATCTTCAGAGTGACCCGTCGGGCCCTCTTCTCCTCCCGCCGAACCCCTTCGTAGAGGTCCCTGGAGCATTTCTCGAGGTAACGGAGAAGGGGGTAGAGTTCCGTGAGATCCTCCGGAAAGGTCTCCTCTGTTCCCAGGGAGAGCCTCTCCTGGAAGGGAAGCACAAGACGGTTTTCCCTTCCCCGGGCGGCGTCGTAGAGCACACGGCCGAACTTTCCCAGCTCCTTCTGGAGAAGCTCTTCTTCGGTTCGGAAGAGCTCCCCGATGGTGCGGATCCCCAACTTGGCCAGGTGTTTGGCCGTGATAGGCCCGACTCCGGGGATCTTCGAAACCGGGAGGGGGTGAAGGAAGGAGAGGACCCTCTCCGGGGTGACTACGGTGAGGCCGTTGGGTTTATGATAGTCCGAGGCGATCTTGGCAACGAACATCACCGGGGCGACTCCCGCCGATGAGGTCAAACCGCCGGTGACTCTCGAGATCTCCTCTTTGATGAGACGGGCCGTCTTGGTAGCGCTCCCGATCCCTCTCGGGTCCTCCGTGACGTCCAGGTAGGCCTCATCGAGGGAGACCCGTTCCACCAAGGGGGTGTACCCTCTCAGGATTGCGGCGATTCTCTCCGACAGCTCCCGGTATCGAGGGAAGTTGGGGGGAAGAAAGACGCAGGATGGACAACGGCGTTCGGCTTCGGTGGAGGCCATCCCCGAACGGATTCCGAAGCGCCGGGCGACGTAGTTGGCCGTCGCGACGACCGATCGCGTATGGGGGGGGCCTCCGACCACCACGGGAAGGTCCCTTAACTCCGGTCTGTCGCGGATCTCCACGGCGGCGTAGAACATGTCCATGTCGACGTGGATGATCTTTCTGACCCCTTCGTTCATCCTCTCTTCTCTACCACGGAGAGGGAGTTTTTTCCAGAGGGAGGAGAGCCACCCACCCTTCAGAAGGGGAAGCGGAGGGGGCGGTTGCGGGGGTTATTTCGGTGAGAAGCTCCAAGCCTGGGCCTTACCGGAGGAGAAGAGCAACTTGAAGTCGGGATTCCCCCTGAGCCACTCTTCGCGGATGAGCTCGTTGGAACCGTAACCCACGGCGGCCCTCTTCTGACCGAGGAAGAGGTGGGAGATCCTGTAGTTGGTCAAGACAGTTCTCAG
>JAMOAD010000270.1 GCA_023621955.1 Acidobacteriota bacterium | reverse complement strand
GAAGAGGGTCTCCCTGATCTCCGTGGACACCTACAGAATCGGTGCGGCCGAACAGCTCAAGACCTACGCCTCCCTCATCGGGCTTCCCTTCGCCTTGGCCCAGAACCGCCAGGAACTGGAGAAGTACATGGACCTCTTCAGGGCCAGCGACCTCATCCTCATCGACACCGCCGGCCGGAGCCCGAGGAGCGAAGAGCTTGGCGAGGAGAAGGCCCTTTTCCAAGGCCTTCCTCTGGAGGTCATCCTTCTTCTCTCCTCGTCTCAGAAGACCGCGGACCTGCTCTTCACGGTTCAGGCCTTCCGCCACTTCAGCCTCTCCTCCCTCCTCTTCACTAAGCTCGACGAAACGGTAAGCTATGGAAACCTCTTCAACGTTCTTGTCCAATCCAAGCTCCCTCTCTCCTATTTCGGAACCGGGCAACGGGTCCCGGAAGACCTGGAGATCGCTTCCCCGGGAAAGCTTGTGGATCTGCTCTTCTCACGAGGTGAAAAATGAAAGACCAAGCGGACAGTCTCAGAAAAATCCGGCGCAAGCCCTCTTCCCCGCCCAGGCAGCCTATGAAGCGCATCGCCATCACCTCCGGAAAGGGGGGGGTCGGCAAGACAAACCTGGTCATCAACCTCGCCTTGGCCCTGAAGCAGAGGGGGAAGCGGGTGACCATCTTCGACGCCGACCTCGGCCTGGCCAACATCGACATCCTTCTGGGGCTCTCCCCGGAGAACAACATCTCCCACCTTCTCAACCGGAACGCCTCTTTGGAAGAGATCCTTGTGAAGGGGCCCCAAGGGATCCAGATCATCCCCGCCGGCTCAGGAATCCAGGAGCTCACCCACCTGGACTCCCTGGGGGAACAGCACCTTCTAGAGGAGTTAGCCAAGGTTGACAGCTTCACCGATGTGCTTCTCATCGACACCGCCGCGGGAATCTCAGACACCGTGATCAGCTTCCTCCTCTCCTCCGATGAGATCCTTCTGGTAACGAACCCGGAGCCGACCTCCATCGTCGACGCTTACGCGGTTGCCAAGGTCATCGGACAGTACGACGGGGAGAAGAGCATCCGCCTGGTCGTCAACGGCGTCTCCGGTGTGGAGCAGGCTCAGGGCGTCTTCCGCCAGATCGACAACGCCACCAGGCGTTTCCTCGGCAAGAGCCTCCACTTCCTCGGATACCTCCCCCAGGACGAGGCCCTCAGAAGCGCCGTCTCCCAGCAAAGGGCGGTCCTCGAACTCTACCCTGAAAGCCCCGTGAGCAAGGCCTTTCAGGTACTCTCGAAGGCCCTCCTCTACCACATTGACCGCTCTTCGACCTCCCCCAGGGGAGAGGATGACTCCTACAACCCCTGGAAAGAGATTCTCAAATGAAGACTCCCTCGACGTCCACAAGACTCAGCCAGGAAGAGAAGCGATCGGAGATCGCCAGACTCCTGCCCGAGGTCGAAAGGATCGTCAGAAGAGTCCTCGCTCCGCTTCCGCCCCACATTCAAAGCAGTTTCTACGATGACATGAGAAACTCCGGCGTCCTGGGCTTAATCGACGCGGTGGAGCGCTTCGACCCCTCCCTGGGCGTCGAACTCGTGGTCTTCGCAGGCCGCCGCATCCGCGGGGCGGTTATCGACGAGATGAGAAACGCCGACTGGCTCCCCCGCTCGGCGAGGGAGATGAAGAAAAAGATCGACCGGGCCTCCGCTTCTCTGGAGACCCCCCTCGGACGACACCCTACGGAGCAGGAGGTCGCCGATAAGCTGGAGATCTCCCTGGAGAGCCTTCAGGAGATGAAGAACCTTCTGCGCAACGGTCCGGTCACCTTCTCTTCACACACCGTCGAAGGCGGTCTAGAGGAGGACGAGGTCTTCTCGGCCCTGGAGCTCACAAACCCTGACGAACAGTTGGCATCCCTTACCAGAAGGGAGCTGCTGGAGATCCTCACCGAAGAGATCACCAACCTCCCGGAGCGTGAGAAGCAGGCGGTTTCTCTGCTCTACTACGAGGAAATGCACCAAAAGGAGATCGCCGAGATCTTAGGCGTCACGGAGCCTCGGATCTCACAGATTCTCGCCCAGGCCCACAACCGCCTCAACAGTCGAATCCTTGAAAGGCTCAGAATCCCTGTCTCCCCGTTGAAAGGAGGCCCCAATGGCTAAAATTCTCTCCCAGGAAGAGGTGGACGCTCTCCTGAACTCTCTCTCCGGAAGTCCGGCCGAGAAACCCGCCGCCCCGGCCCACGGAGCTCCCCCTCCCTCCCACCCGGCGGAGCGGAAGAAGGTGGCGATCTATAACTTCCGCCGGCCCGACCGCTTCTCCAAGGACCAGATCCGTTCCATCCACTACCTCCACGACCGGTTCGCGAGAAACTTCTCCTCCTCCCTCTCCGCCTACCTGAGGGCCTTGATCGAAGTCAACCTCGTCTCGGTTGAACAGTTGACCTATGCGGAGTTTATCCTCTCCCTCCCGGACCCCACCTACTTCAGCGCCGTCTCCATGACCCCCCTAGACGGCAACAGCGTCTTGGAGCTGAACCCGTCCATCGTCTTCCCCATGATCGACAAGATTCTCGGGGGCTCCGGCAGCCCCAACGAGGGTCCTGTCCGGGCGATTTCGGAGATCGAGATGAGGATCATCAACGGGATTCTCCAACTCCTTCTCCACGACCTTTCGGAGACGTGGAAGCAGATCATCGAACTGGACATGAAGGTCGTCGCCCAAGAGACCTCCCCCCAGCTCATCCAGATCGTCGCCCCCAACGAGGTCATCATCCTGATCGTTTTCGAGATCAAGATGGGGGCCGCTTCGGGAATGTTCAACTTCTGCGTTCCCTCCATCGTCCTGGAGCCGATCACCCAGAAATTTTCCCAAGATTGGTACGCCGGGAGGAAGAAGATCTCGGACGACGAGATCCTCAAGGTCCGGGACATCCTCAAGAGCTCCCGCTTCTCCCTGAACGCGGAGATCTCCGGCAACACGGTCATGTTCCGAGACCTCCTCTCCCTCGAAGTCGGGGACATGGTCGCCATAGAGAAGCAGACCGCCATGAACCCGATCCTCTCCGTGGAGGACAAGCCCCGTTTCGTCGGTTCTCTCTCCTCGGTGGAGGAGAAAAAAGCCTTCCGAGTGAAATCCCTGATCAAGAGGTTCGACAATGAGTGAAAACCTGACAACCCTTTTCAGCAACGAAATGAAAGAGGCCCTCGACTCTGTGCTCTCCATGCTCCTAGGCAAGGAGATGAACGTGAAACCCGAAACGGCCGAGGAGGTTACCAAAGACTTCCTCTTGAACCGCCTCCTCAACGAGAAGGAGGTGATCCTGGCCGCGGCGAACCAGAACGAATCGGGCGGGAAGGTCTACCTCCTCTACCCCTTGGCGGTAGGCGGCCTCATCGCCAACCTGATGATGGGGGTGGAAGAGGGAAAAGAGGAGATCTCCGCCGAAGACCTGGACGCCCTCACGGAGGCCTCAAACCAAGTTCTCAGCTCCTTCGCGCTGGGCATCAAGGAGAAGACATCCCTCTCCTTCTCCCTCGGGCAGGCCTCCCTCGCGAAACTCCCTCTGCAAGAGATTTACGAGAGAATCGACGGAGACGAGATTCTCTTCTCCTCCATCGAGACCTCCCTCGCTCCCTCTCCCTCCCCCCTCTACCTGGTCATCTCCTCTGAGGTTCGGGAGAGGCTTCTCCAACCCGCCGAAGAGGCACACCCCTCCGCGGCCCCTTCCCCTTCGGCACCCTCGGTTTCCGCTCCCCCCTCCGGAGCCTTCCGGACGACCCCTCCCTCGCTGGAGGGCTACCCCCATGTAGATTCCAAGATCGACATGCTCATGGACATAGAGCTTCCGATCGTCATCAGGGTCGGTACCACCGAGATGCCCCTGAAGAACGTCCTGAAGATCGGTCTCGGATCGATCATCCAGCTGAACAAGACCGTTGACGACCCCATCGATCTTCTGGTAAACGGGAAGCTCGTGGCCCGTGGAGAGGTGGTGGTGGTGGATTCCAACTTCGCCTTACGGATCACCGAGATCGTAAGCCGTGAGGAAAGGATCAAGTTCTTAGGCGGTTGAGCGAGCCCATGGAAAAGCTGGAGCTCTCCTACCAGGAGTTCACACACCTGCGCGATCTGATCTACCGAAAGAGCGGAATGTTCTTTCCCGATTACAAGCAGGAGTACCTCTCCCTCAAGGTTGAAAACCGAATCGCGGCGCTCCACCTCGCCTCTCTCCACGAGTACCTCTCCCACCTGGAGAATCATTACGGAGAGCTCCAAAACCTCTTCAACGAGGTCACCGTTAACGAGACCTATTTCTACCGGGAAGAGACATCGGCGGAGATCCTTCTCTCCCACATCCTCTACCCCCTCCTGGAGGCGAAACCGATCATCAAGATCGTTTGCGCCGGTTGTTCCACCGGGGAGGAGCCCTACACCTTGGCCCTCTTCCTCAAGGAGCGGTTCCCCCTCCTGCTTCAACGCTTCAAGATCCTCGCCTGCGACCTCAACACCGCGGTCCTGGAGAAGGCCCGTCTGGGCAGATACCGGGCCTACTCGGTCCGGAACGTCCCTGAGAGGATCCGGGAACGTTACTTCACCGCCCAGGAGGGAGGCGAGTACTTGCTTTCCCAGGAGATCAGAAGTATGGTAGAATTTTTTCACATGAATCTTCTGGATATTCCCTTCTTTTCGCCTTTCACAGGCAGCGACGTGATCGTCTGCCGGAACGTTCTGATCTACTTCGACATGGAGAGCCGCAAGAAGGTTATCAAGGACTTTCACGACGCACTCACCCCGGAAGGCCATCTCATCCTCGGCAAGACGGAGTCGATCTTTTCGATCAACGAACTCTTCACACTGGTCCACTATCCACAGACGATTTTCTACAGAAAGGAGGTTCACCCTTGAGGGCAGACGTTCAGAAGATTCTCTCCCGTGTGGGCTCTCTTCCCCCTTTACCGGACATTGTCCTGAAACTTCAGGAACGGCTTCGGGACCCGGAGGTCTCCCTCTCGGAGCTGAGCACGCTGGTCATGAAGGACCCGGCTTTCACGGCGGACATCCTCAGAATCGCCAACTCCCCCTTCTACGGACTCTCCAGGCCGACTTCCTCGCTGACCCAGTGCTTTCTCATCCTCGGGCTCCGGAACATCCAGACCCTCGCCCTGGCCTTCGGGATCAAGCGGGCCTTTCCCTCCCGCTCCTTCAAGGAACGTCTCATGTGGCGCCATTCGGTTTCGACGGCCCTCTTCACCCACCTACTGACCCGAGAGATCAAAGGGGGCCCCAGGGAGGAGCTCTTCATCTACGGCCTCCTCCACGACATCGGCAAGACCGTTCTCCTTCAGAGCCTTCCGGAACTCTACGAACCCCTCTTGGACGAATCCTACTCCACCGGGAAGGAGATCTGCCCCCTGGAGAAGGAGCTCCTGGAGTTTACCCATACCGAGATCGGCTATTTTCTAGCCCAGGAGTGGAACCTTGACGAGGGAGCACAGACGGCGATCTTCTTCCACCACAACCCCGAACTCTCCCCCAAGTTTTCTGAGGAAAGCGCCCTGGTAAGGCTCGGCGACCTTCTCAGCCACCACTACGCCTTAGGGTTCCCCCAGGAGAATCCCTTTCCGGAAGCCGAGCCCTCCCTAGGCATTCTCAACGTCACCAGGGAGCGGGTCCTCTCCCTGGGGGACAGGATTGTCGAGAGTGTCCGACAAGAGCTGGAGGTCTTCTAAAGTGACGACCTCCCCCGCCGTCGAAAGACTCCTGGCCAGAATGAAGAGGTTGCCTGTCCTCTCCTCTTTCGTTCTCCGCTTTCAGCATCTCCTCTCTTCCCCAAACTGCAACACCGGTCAGATCGCAGAACTCCTCTCGGAGGACCCGGTCGTGACGGGCAGAATCATCCGCCTAGCGAACTCCCCCCTCTTCCACAGGTACAAGGAGGTCACATCGGTCAGGGAGGCCGTCGTCTTTCTCGGACTGGAGCAGGTCCGGGAGGTCGTTCTCTCCCTCTCCATCATCTCCCTCTTCCCCCTGAAAGCGGGGGAGAAGTGCTTTGACACCCACCTCTTCTGGCACCACTCCCTCTCTTCTGCCCATATCGCCCGCCACCTGGCCGGCGCCTACTCCCTCGCCTCTCCTGAAGAGGCCTACACCGCCGGCCTTCTTCACGATATCGGCAAGATCCTCCTCAACCACTTCTTCCCCGAGGAGTACGGCAAGGTCGTTCAGAAGGCTCTCCAGATGGGCGGAAACTACCTGGCCTACGAGAGGGAGGTCTTCGGGGCTGACCATTGTGAAGTCGGAGAGGCCCTCGCCCTGAAATGGGCCCTTCCCCGGGAACTCACGGCGACTCTTCGCTTCCACCACAACCCCTCTCCGGAGATGTCCCCCTTGGTAGCCCTGGTCGGGTTTTCCAACCTTTTTTCCAAACAGATCGGCTTCGCTTTTCCCTGGGAGTTCCGTCCCCTGATCTTCTCGTCAGACCCCTTCTGGAGACGCCTCTGCCAGCATAGGGAAGACCTTGCAAAGATCGACGAAGAGCTCTTCACCTTCCAGATCGAAGACGTGGTCCCCCGAATCCGTGAGATAATCGCTATGTCCATGAAAGGAGATGATTGATGGAACAGAGAAAAGCTAAGGTCCTGGTTGTTGACGACTCCTCCTTTCTCCGGAAGTTGATGGTCCGACTCATGGCCGAAAACCCGGCCATCGAGGTCGTCGGGGAGGCCCGGAACGGAAAGGAGGCCTTGGAACTGACGGAGAAGCTGAGGCCCGATGTCATCACCCTGGACATCAACATGCCCGTCATGGACGGATTGACAGCCCTGAAGGAGATCATGAACTCCTTCCCTACGCCGGTCATCATGGTCAGCTCCCTCACCACCGAGGACGCCCAGATCACCTTTGAAGCCCTCGAAAAGGGAGCGGTCGAGTTCTTTCCCAAGCAGACGGCGGACTTTAACGCCAACATCAAGAGCATCAAGGATGAGCTGGTGCCCAAGATCCTCACCATCGCCCAGAAGAAGATGGCCCTCGGCTTTCCCTTCCGCTCCTTCGACAAGCCTCTTCCCCAGCCGCCCTCTCCCTCCCTATCCCCGACGGTTCTCCCCTCTCAGGCTCCGACAATCAGGAAGGGGAGAATCGGCGACACTCTGGACATGGTCGTCTTGGGTTCCTCCACCGGAGGGCCCCGGGCCCTACAGGATGTGTTGACAGTCCTGCCCGAGAACTTCCCCGCCGCGATCCTGGTCTCCCAACACATGCCGGCGACCTTCACGGGACCCTTTGCAGAGAGGTTGAACCGCCTCTGCAAGGTTCACGTCAAAGAGGCGGCCATAGGGGACAAGATCGAGAGGGGTTCGGTCTTCATCACCCCTGGAGGTCAGCACATGACCATCCGGCAGAGCCGCCCCGCCTATTGGGAGATTTTCATCTCCGAGGAGCCGAAGAGCGCCATCTATAAACCCTCGGTCAACGTTATGGCCCAATCGGTAGCGGACAACTACAAGAAGAACGTCGCCGCGGTGATGCTCACGGGGATGGGGAACGATGGAAGGGATGGGTTCGTCTCCCTCAAGAAGAAGAATAGAGCCGTCATCATCGCCCAAGACGAGGAGAGCTGTGTCGTCTACGGCATGCCCAAGGCCGTCGTCGACGCGGGGATCGCCGACTATGTCCTCCCGGTTAAGGATATCGGGGAGACCCTGGACAGGGTCGTGCGGGGAAACCTCCCATGACCCTGGCCTGGACTCTCCAGATTCTCCTGGACCTTCTCTTCGTGGCCGCGATCTTATGGCTTGCCCGAAGGACCGCTTCCCTCAGCCACCTCTCCCGCACCCTCCGGGAGACTCTGGAGAACTTCCAGAAGATGCTCCAGGAGGCGAACCTTTGGGGGGAGAGAATCTCCCTCCATCTCCACAACGAGCAGGTCAAGAGCGAAAAGACTCTGGAAGAGTTGAACGCGGCTCACAAGTCCCTCACCGAAGAGGAGAGGAAGCTCCTGGTCTCCCTCCCGGAGAGTGAGAAGTCTCAGAAGGTTCTCCTCCTCCACAACCAGGGCCTCTCCGTCGAGGAGATCTCCAAGGGCCTCTCCCTCCCCAGAGGGGAGGTGGAGCTGGTTCTCTCCCTGGTCACGTTTCTCCAGAACCGCGGCAGAAGCGACAGTCTGAAGGAAACTTGATTTTTGTCCCGTTTTCCTGTATACATTTCTCTTGCCCGTGGAGAGGTGCTGGAGTGGCTGAACAGGATCGCCTGCTAAGCGATTATATCGTCCAAAAACGGTATCGAGGGTTCGAATCCCTCCCTCTCCGCCAGACACCATCGACAGAGACTCGCTCCTAAACTCTATGGAAACCTACACTCCCGTAATGAGGCAGTACCTGGAGACGAAGGAGCAGTACAAGGATTCCATCCTCCTCTTCCGGATGGGAGATTTTTACGAGCTCTTCTTCGACGACGCCACCGAAGGTTCCCGGATTCTCCAGATCACCCTCACCACCCGGGACAGGAACAAGGATAACCCCATCCCTATGTGCGGCTTTCCCTACCACGCCGCGGAGCTCTACGTCCGCAAGCTCCTGGAGGCGGGGCGGAAGGTGGCCATCTGCGAGCAGTTCGAAGAGAACGAAGGGGGGCGCAAGGTCGTCCGCAGGGAGGTCCTCAAGGTCCTTACCCCGGGCACGGCGTTGGAGTTCGAATCCTCCCCTGAGAACATCTTCCTCCTCTCCCTCTCCCTCCACAGCGACCGTTGGGGACTCTTCGCCTTCGACCTAACCACAGGGGAGGCCTTCGCCACCGGCGCCCAGGAGGCGCCTCCCTACACATCCCTGGGCCAGGAGGTGGAGAACTACAACCCCCGGGAGCTCCTCCTCTCCACTGACGCGGCAAGCCTGTGGGCCCCTCAGGAAGAGAGCCTCTCCTGCCACCCCCTGATCACCCCCTTGGAACCCTGGACCTTCAACGCCGATAAGGGGCGACTCTTCCTCCAGGAGAGCTTTCACCTCTCCGCCCTGAGGGAGATGGACATCTCCCAGAACGAGACGGTCCTGGCCGCCGCCGGCTCCATGGCCCACTACCTCTCCCAGGTGAGGAAGGGAAGCCTTCCTGAGGGGAAAGAGCTCCGCTTCTACACGAGAAAGGACCACATGATCCTCGACTCCCTCACCCAGCGGACTCTGGAGCTCTTCAAGGAGAGCAGAACCGGAGAGAAGGAGGGGAGCCTCTTCTGGGTCCTCGACCAGACGGTGACTCCCATGGGGGCGAGAAGGCTCAAAGAGTGGCTTCTTCGGCCTCTCTTCAACACCTCTCTCATCAACGCCAGGCTCGACGCGGTCGAGGAGTCCACGAAGAAGACCCGACTTCGGGAGGAGCTCCGGGAGGAGCTGAAGGGAATCTACGACCTTGATCGACTGTCGACAAAGCTCTCCTCCGAGACCGCCTCGCCGCGGGATTTGGCCGCTCTGGCCTCCTCCTTTCACTCCCTTCCCTCCCTCTCCTCCCGGGCGGAACAGGCAGAAAGCCTTCTCCTCAAGAGTTCCCTCCAAGAGGTCGACCCCCTGGAGGATCTGAGGGAGAAGATCGAGAGGGCCCTGACCGACTCCCCCCCCTTGATCTTTACCGACGGTGGGGTCTTCAGGGAGGGGTACAACCAGGAGCTGGACGAACTTCGGCACCTGGCCCATTCGGGGAAAGAGGAGATCTCCCGTCTCGAAGAGGAGGAGAGGGAACGCACCCAGATTTCCTCCCTCAGAGTCGGCTTCAACAAGATCTTCGGCTTCTACATCGAGATCTCCAAGGCGTCCCTCAAGAACAGAACGCTCCCGACGGACTACTTCCGCAAGCAGACCCTGGTGAACGCCGAGAGGTTCGTCTCCCAGAAGCTGAGAGAGTTCGAGGAGACCGTTCTCGGAGCGGAAGAGAAGATCAAGAAGCTGGAACACAGGCTCTTCCTGGAACTGCGGTCGGAGCTGAAGGTCCACAACGGCAGGATTCTGAAGAGCGCCCAGGCCCTGGCCAGCCTCGACGCACTCCTCTCCCTCGCCAACGCGGCGGTCAGGAACAAGTACAAACGGCCCATCGTCGTGGAGGGGGATGTCCTGGAGATCGTTCAGGGCCGCCATCCCATCGTGGAGAGGCTGAACCCTCACCCCTTCGTGCCCAACGATGCCTACCTGGAATCGAACAGGGAGCAGATCATCATCCTCACCGGCCCCAACATGGGAGGAAAGTCCACCTTCCTCCGGCAGACGGCCCTCATCGTTCTGATGGCCCAGATGGGGAGCTTCGTTCCCGCCGATGCCGCCAAGGTGGGCCTGATCGACAGAATCTTCACCCGTATCGGCGCCTCCGACTACCTCGCCTCCGGACAATCCACCTTCATGGTGGAGATGGTGGAGACCGCCAACATCCTCCAGAACGCC
>JAMOAD010000044.1 GCA_023621955.1 Acidobacteriota bacterium | reverse complement strand
ACAAGCCCCTCTTCGGTGTTGGCCCCAACATGGTTCGGTACGCCTACAACGTTCCCAGGTACGTCGTTCACCCGGGAGAGAAGCGGAACCTCCACCTGCACAACAACCTGCTTCAGATTCCGGCGGAACGGGGAATTCCGGCCCTCCTCTTCTGGGGTGGCTATGTGATTCTCCTCTTTATGGCCACATGGAAGGTTTTCCGGAGGGGGAGTCCCCTCGCGGAGGCCTCGCTGGTAGTGATCGTGGCCTTCCTCGGGGCGGGACTCTTCGAATACAACTTTGGAGACTATGAAGTGAAGACCCTCTTTTTCTTTCTCACATCCCTTCCTTTCATCGAGGTGAACCATGAGAGCAAGAGGTGAGAGCCTCCTGAGCCTCTTCGAAACGTTCCGTGTCGGTGTCGTCGGCGACCTTCTGCTGGATTGTTACTGGAAGGGATCTGTTAAGAGAATCTCTCCAGAGGCTCCGGTTCCGGTCTTCGAGAAGGGGGAGGAGTTCTTCCGCCCCGGTGGCGGGGCCAACGTTGGGGAGAACATCCGCTCCTTGGGGGGAAGAGTCCGACTCTTCGGCGTTGTCGGCGACGATGAGGCCGGACGGCGTCTGGCTTCCATGGTCGATTCGGCGGGGATCGTCTTCGAGAAGGGAAGGGCGACGCCCCTGAAAACCAGGATCCTCTCGGGGAACCAACAGCTCCTGAGGATCGACAGCGAACATAACTCCTCCGTTGAAGCGGCTTCCCGGGAGGCGGTCGTGAAAAGGATCCGGGAGTGGGACCCTCAGATTCTCCTGGTCTCGGACTACGCCAAGGGGATGGTGACCGAGGAGCTGATGGATGAACTGAGGGGCCTAGCAGATCAAAAGGGTCTTCCTCTGGTTGTCGACCCCAAAGTTTCACACCGTTCCCTCTACAAGGGTGTTACCGGAATGGTTCCCAACAGGAAGGAGGCGGTCGAACTGGTCGGTGGGGAGGGCGAGACCGAGGAGCTTCTCGAGAGGATGATCCGGCTCTACGCCCTGGAGTGGGGACTCATCACCTTAGGCGAGAGGGGAATGAGCGGTCGGGCCAAAGGGAAGCGAGGCTTCTCTTTCCCTGCCTTCACCCGGGAGGTCTTTGATGTGACCGGTGCGGGGGATACCGTCTTGGCCGTGATCGGTTTGGCCTTAGGGGCCGGAATGGAGCTGAAAGAAGCGGCCTGGACCGCCAATGTGGCCGCATCGGTGGTCGTCGGTAAGCTCGGCGCCTCGACTCTTAGCGGAGAGGAGCTTAAGAAGGCCCTGCAGGTGGCGAGAAGGGTGGGCCCATGAAGAGCCTCTCCGGAGCCCTTCTCTTCACCGGCAGGGAGGCCTTTCTTTCTCAAGAGGCTCTGAAGGTTTGGCAAACCCTTTCGGATGAACAGGTCAAGGCTTTCCAGAGAGAGAAGAGGCTCCTTGTCCTTTCCGCCAAAGGCGTCCCCTGGCTCTTCTTGAACGGGGGCTCTCCCGCCCGCTTTACTCCCAGGGAGCTTCGGCAACTGGTCGGCTACTGCCGTGAAGGGGCGCAGCTGCTTGGCCTCTCCCTCGTTCGGCTCCATCTCTCCGACCCGGTGGAGTTGGGGTGGAATCCCAGGGAGGAGGCCGCCTTCTTTACGGCGCTTCTGGAGGGGTATCCCGGCCGAGGCTCGAGAAAGGAAGACGTTCCGGTCTCCTTCGATATTCTCCCTGCCTGCGGGGAGAGGGCGAGATGCTTCGCAGAAGGGGTAAACCTCTGTCGGACCCTTGTGGATAGGCCCTCTTCTGAAATCTCTCCCCAGAGTTTTCAAGAGGAGATTGCGGCCCTCTTCTCCTTAGGGCCCTTTTCCTTGAGGGCTTGGGTCGGTAAAGAGCTGGAGAGTGAGGGCTTTGGCGGAATCGCCGCGGTAGGACGGGGCGCTCCTGTTCCTCCAAGGCTCCTGGACCTGCGTTATTCCCCGGTGGGACCGGTTGGAAGGGTTCTGCTGGTGGGAAAAGGGATCACCTTCGACGGCGGGGGGATGAACCTGAAGAGCGCCCAGGAGATGATGAACATGAGAGTCGACATGGCGGGTGCCGCCGCCGTGGTGGGGATCATGAAGATCGTCTCCGCTCTCAACCTCCCCTTGGAGATCTCTGCGCTGATGCCCCTTGCG
>JAMOAD010000217.1 GCA_023621955.1 Acidobacteriota bacterium | reverse complement strand
GGGGCTTGAAAGGATGGTGTGCTGGCTGACGGGTATTCACCATATCCGCGAGGCGATCCCCTATCCCAGAACCCTCAACAACCTCTACCCCTGATGGCCTCACCCCGTTTCTTCATCGATCTGCACGGCTGTCCCAAAGCCATGACAGATGCGGAGAAATTGACCGCGTCTCTCCTGGACAAGGGGTGGCTCTTCGTTTCGGAAGAAGAGGAGAGGGAGTACACCTTCGTCGTGACCTGCGGCTTCCTGGAGAGCGCCAGAAAGGAGTGTGACCGCTCTCTGGAGTTTTACCTCTCCGATCCCTCCCTCTCCGGAAGCGTCGTGGCGGTGGGTTGTTACCCGGAGCTCTTCGCCGAGAGAATCGACCGTCTCCACAAGGGTCTCCATCTGCAGATCGGTGTGAACAGGCTCGATGAGCTTCTCGACAGCCTCCATGTGCCGGGGGTTCCCGACGGGGCCAAGGTCCTCTTGGGAGGGAGCCGTTGGAACTACCTGAAGATCTCCGAGGGGTGTTCCCACCGTTGTGCCTACTGCCTTATCCCGAAGATCAGGGGCCCCTTCCACTCCCGCCCGTGGGACGAGTTGGCCAAGGAGCTTGACGTGATGGCCGCCTTGGAACTTCAGGAGGTCGTTCTCATCTCCCAGGATACGGCCGCCTACGGAAAAGACCTTTGTGACGGGCTCTCGCTGAGCGGCCTGCTTCGGAAGATCGACGAGAACTACTCCTTTCCCTGGATCCGGGTGATGTACCTCAACCCTCAAGGACTCAAGGACGAGACCTGGTCCGCCTTGGGGGAGGGTAGGGTCCTTCCCTACTTCGATATTCCCTTCCAACACGCCTCACCGAAGGTGCTTAAGGGGATGAACCGTGGCGGAGACGTCGAAGAGCACTTGAGGCTCCTGGAGAGAATCCGGAAGGTTAAGCCCGACGCGGTCTTCCGGACGACTCTGATCACAGGGTTTCCTGGGGAGGAAGAGGAGGATTTCCGGATTCTCGAGAGTTTCGTCCGAGAGGCCCGCTTCGACCACATGGGGGTCTTCGCATACTCCGACGAGGAACTCGCCGCCTCCTTCAGCCTTCCCGACAAGGTGGATCAAGCCGTCGCTGAGCTTCGTAGGGATACTCTTTACGAAGTTCAGAACGGAATCTTCCACGAAAAGCTGGAGCCCCTCAAGGGTTCTCTTCAGACGCTCGTTTTGGAAGAGCCTCTGAAAAGGGGGCTTCATAGAGGCCGACTCTGGTTTCAAGCCCCCGAGGGGATCGACGGCTGGGCTTTCGTCAAAGGGGCCAAGGAGAAGAGCAACGCCCCTCTTTTCGTGCGAATAGAGGGCTACGATTACGATAAAGGAGGGTACCTGACCCATTATGAGAGATAAAATCTGCAAGGTGATTGCCACTTTCTTCTATACCGGGTACATGCCGATCGCTCCCGGAACCTGGGCCTCCCTCTTCACCGTTCTGGCCTTCTGGGCCTTCGCCCATTGGGTGGGGCTAGACCTTGGAATCTTTGCCCTGACTACGGCCATAGTCTCCCTCTTGGGAATCTTCGCGGCCCAGAGGATGGTGAAGTTGAACGGTGTCGAAGATCCCCGCTGGATCGTCATCGATGAGACCGCAGGCATGCTCGTCTCCCTGACCCCCCTTCTTCTGGGCGTGCCCATCAAGCCTATCACCCTTTTGGCCGCCTTCATCCTCTTCAGAATCTTCGACATCCTCAAACCCTTTCCTGTGGGTTGGGCGGACCGGAAGGTCCACGGCGGCTTAGGGATCGTCTTGGACGATCTCTTCGCGGGAGTCTACTCGGCGGTAATCCTCTACTTTTGTCGGGGGTTGCTGTGAGAGCAGAGATCATCGCCGTAGGGAGTGAGCTTCTCACACCCTACCGGTGGGACTCCAACTCCCTCTTCCTGACGGAAAAGCTTCAAGAGATGGGGATTCAGGTTGCCTACAAGACCGTTGTAGGGGACAACCGGGAGGACCTGCACAAGGCCCTGAAAGACGCCGCCAAGAGGGCTAACGTCATCATCATGACCGGAGGGCTTGGGCCTACAGAGGACGATCTGACCCGTGAGGCTGTGGCCAACTTTCTTAAGAGAGAACTCCGTATGGACGAGGGGATTCTCGACTCCATCCGCCATTTCTTCAAGAGCCATTCCATGAAGATGCCCGAGATTAACCTTCGGCAAGCCTTCGTGATCGAAGGCGGGACGGTTTTAGAGAATCCCTTTGGAACAGCGCCCGGACAGTGGATCGACGCAGGCCAGACGAAGTTCGCCCTTCTGCCTGGCCCTCCTTCTGAGATGAAGCCCATGGTGGAGCACCACCTTCTCCCGCTCCTGGCTCCCTTCGCCGGTCACAGACTCTTGACAAAGACACTGAAAACCGTCGGCCTGGGTGAGTCTGCGGTGGAGGAGAGGGTCTCCGATCTGGTCACCGGTCTGAAGAACCCGATCTTCACGATTCTGGCCCAGCCGGGGGAGGTGGAGATCGACCTGACCCTGAAGGAAAAGGAGAAGGAAGAGGGGGGAGAAGCGAGGCTGGAGAAGCTCTTCGCGGCTATTGTGGAGCGGCTGCAGGAGAATATCTTCACCTTCCGCCGTCAAGAGACCCTGGAAGAGGCCGTTGTCTCCATTCTGAAGGAGAAGGGGCTTCACCTCTCCCTGGCCGAGAGCTGTACGGGAGGCCTGATCTCCCACAGGATCACCGATGTTCCTGGAAGCTCTGAGGTCTTTGAGACCGGGTACACAGTCTACGGAACACCCGCGAAGGTAAGGCTCTTGGGGGTTTCTCAGGAGACGCTCGACCGCTGTGGTGTGGTCTCCCGGGAAACGGCCTTGGAGATGGCCGAAGGGGCGAAGCGGGAGGCCGGAAGCGACTATGCTCTAGGGGTGACCGGTATCGCCGGGCCCACGGGGGGGACGGAGGAGACCCCGGTAGGGAGTGTCTGGATCGCCTTGGCGGGTCCTTCGGGAAGCACGGCCACCTTCTACCACTTCATCGGAGAGAGAGAGAGGGTCAAGAGGTCAGCCTCCCAGGCCGCTTTGACTCTTCTCTGGAAGGAGCTGAAGAATGGAGGAAAAGGCTGAGATCTTCCTCTCCTTGGGGTCGAACCTGGGAATCCGGCAGGAGAACCTGGCCGGAGGGCTAGGGCTCCTCATCAAAGGGGGCTTCGAAACGACGGCCCTCTCTTCCCTCTACGAGACCCCCCCCCTCTACTTCCAGGATCAGCCCCCTTTTCTCAACGCCGTGGTCCGGGGGATTTACTCCGGTTCTCCCAGGGATCTGCTCGGACTCATCGCCGAGACTGAGAGAGGGCTCGGCCGTGTCCGCACCGTTCCCAAGGGTCCCAGGACTCTGGATATCGACATCCTGACTTGGGGACGAAAGATTGTCGAGGAAATTGACCTGGTTATTCCCCATCCAGGTCTCAGCGAAAGGGCTTTTGTCCTTATTCCTCTGAGAGAGATCTCTCCCTGTTTTGTCCATCCCGTCACAAATCTGTCAATAAATCAGCTTATAGAGAGCCTCAACAAAGAAACACTTTTTTTGATAAAAAGAGTTGGCTCCTTCCCCCCGGCTCTGTTATAATGGAAACTATTGACTCGTGGTTTTTGGTTAAAATCCAGTCCAATAAGGAGCCTACCATGAAGAGAAAAACGTTCATGAACGTGGGTCTCACGGCCTTTTTCCTCTTTTTAGCTTCCTCTCTTTCCGGAGCGACTCTCTATCAGATCCTCTTTTCGGCGAAGACTCTCTTTCCGGATAGAAGCAATGTCGTCGTTTTCGTGAACTCTTCCGGTTCTGAGGCCTCTTCGGTGGCCCAATACGCCGCAGCCGCCAAGGGAAGCCTCAAACTCAACGTTCAAGTCATTGGGATAGCCGATTTTTCCAAGGTCGCCTCTTCAGCCCCTCAGTACTTGAAATCCGCCTCCGACTATGTCGTGATTATCTCGGATAACGCTGTTTTTAACACCATGGGTAAGAAGTTCGTGATCCAGAAGGCCATGCTCAAGAAGATCCCCGTGGTAACCGACAAAGAAGAGGATTTCGAGAGCGGAGCTTGTTACATTTTCGGTACCCAGAAACTTGTCAACAGCAAGGTTGCAGGCCTTCTCGGCGTATCGATCCCCGACTCCATGAAAAGCGATCCCACCGTAACGGTTCGGTGATTTAATCTTTATACCCTCTCTTACGATGGGAGAACCTTGGTGTCCAAGGTCCACGTAGGCGAGGGCTGTCTTAAAAATCTGATCTTTAAGGAGATTCAATGAAAAAGATCTCATTTTTTGAGAACCTCAGCGTGTCCAAGAAGTTCATTCTTCCGCTGGTCTTTGTGGTGATTATCGTTGTTCTGCTTCAGACCTTCACGGCCAATTCGACTCTGAAAAGCACAATGATCAAGGACCTTCAATCCAACGGAAAGAGTGTGGCTCGGATTCTCGGAGACTCTCTCCCGGTAGCTCTCCTTATGGAGGACAAGGATACGATCAACAACAGCCTCAAGGCCGTTCAGAGCCTTCCGGACCTTGTCTACGTCGGAGTCTACAATAAACAGGGAAACCTCTTGGCCGGGTTCAAGACTGAGGAGAAGACTCTCTCCTTCTCCGGAAGGGATACCCAGGTCCTTTCAAGGGAAGCGGGTGGAAAGTCGCTCATCGAAGTTCTGCACCCTGTGGTGAATCCAGAAGACAAGAGCGTCATTGGGACAGTCCGCCTCGCCATGGACACCGCTTCCGTCACTTCGGAGAGCCGGAAAACGGCTTTTGGGGGCTTTTTGACAGGCCTGGTCTTCATCGTGCTGGCCGTCCTGTCAGGCATCTTCTTCTCCCGTTTTCTCGTCGCTCCCCTAAAACTTCTGGAAGAGAGGATCGTGGACATCGCCGAAGGGGAGGGGGATCTCACCAAGACCATCGATATCCAGAGCCGTGACGAGATCGGCGGCTTGGCCAAGGTCTTTAACTCCTTTCTGGAAAACCTTCGCCGCCTCATCGGCAACCTGAAGAGTTCCAACCAGACCTTTCAAGAGACCACAGATCAGTTCATGGACGCTACAGGCAAGATCTCTTCCAGCTCCGAGGATCTGAACGACAAGATCTCCGCCATTGTGAGCGCCACCGAGCAGATCAGCTGTTCCATCGAAGAGGTGGCCAGGGCCGCCGGGGACATGAAGAACATGACCGAATCCTCCCAGCGTCAGGCCGAGGCTGGAGGGGAGATGGTTCGGACGGTCATCGCCAAGATGGGCGTCATCACCGCGGATATCGAGGAAGGGTCGAAAGGGATCGAGACGCTGAGCGCCAACTCCGAAAAGATCGGTGAGATTCTCAGCATCATCAACGAGATTGCCGATCAGACCAACCTCCTCGCCCTGAACGCCGCCATCGAAGCCGCCAGGGCCGGTGACGCGGGCAGAGGCTTCGCCGTTGTTGCCGACGAGATCAGGAAGCTGGCCGAAAGGACCCAGAAGTCGACGAAGGAGATCACCGGGATTATTTCGACCATTCAGAAGCAGACGACGGATTCGGTCAACTCCATGTCCAAAATCTCCCGCAACGTCCACGAAGGTGTTCAACTGGTCAACCAGTCCGGAGGTTCACTCAAGGAGATCATCGACACCACCGGAATCGTCACCCAGAGAACACTCCACCTGGCCCAGTCCATGGAGGAGCAGAGAACGGTCATGACAGAGATCGCCGGTAAGACCGCCGATATTTCGGAGATGTCCGGACGTTACCTCCAGATCGCCCATGAGCTGCAGGTCAACTCCCAGCAACTGAAGAACAACTCTGAAGGGCTTAAGGTTCAGATCGATCGGTTTAAGATATAAGAAAGGGCTTTGAACCATTGATCTTAACTCTTTTTTCCTTTAGAATATTTAGGAATCCATATCGAGGATAAGGGAGTGAGCGATGGATGTAAACTATATTAATCCTTTTATCGAGACGGTCGTTCAGAATACCAAGGAGTTCGCCGGGCTCGATGCCGAAAAGGAAGCGGTGAACATCGCCAACGGCGATCACCCGAAGATGGACATTTCCGCGGTCATAGGGATTACCGGTGTTTTAGCAGGCTCAGCGGTCATCAGCTTTCCATCCAACATTGCCCTGAAGGTTGCCTCCACGATGTTGATGGATGAGATGACGGATCTCAACGATGAAGTCAAAGATGCGATGGGGGAGTTTGCCAACATCGCCGTCGGCAAGGCGCGGAACATCCTTGTGGACAATGGCGTGAACATCCGCATCTCTCCTCCTACGATCGTTGTCGGGGAAGACCATAACATCTTCTTTCCGCCGAAGATTCCTGTCTTCGAGGTGATTTTCAAGACGACGATGGGGCGTTTCATGATCACCCTTGGTCTAAAGGAGAAGTGACCCTATCACGATGAACCGTTTCCGGGAGATCGAAAATCGATTCCAAGAGCTGAAGGAGAACCACGAAAGGGGTATCGTCTCGGCTGAAGAGTTTAAGACCGGGTTGAAGAAGCTTGTGATCCGCGATTCCAAGGGTGTTCTCTGGAGTCTTGGAGAGAAGAGCGGAAAGTGGTACTACTACAACGAGAGACAGTGGATCGAGGGATATCCCGAAGAGGGGCGTTACGTGGAGTGCCCCCAGTGTCAGACTCAGAACCTTCCTGGTTCCAAGGTCTGTTCCCAATGCGGGGGTTTTCTTGAAAAGAAGGAGTGGCGGTGTCCCAGTTGCAGTTCCATCATCAACGCTAACCACCTTTACTGTCCCTACTGTGGAATGGCTCTTAACAAGCTCGGTGAGCAGAAGAGCCGGGTGACCTCTGTAGACCATGTCACCCTCTCTTCGGCCTTCGTCTTCTTCGGGGGGGTGGGCCTGTTCTTGGGAATCGTTCTAGGAGCCTACTTGGGAGTGACCCATGGGACTCTGGGCCCCTTGGAGATTCTTCCCATTTTTTTCAAGCAGATCCGGGGCGGGATGACAGGAGGGCTTCTCTTCGGTGTCGCCGGAGCCCTGGCCGGTTTTGTCGTCGGAGCCGTTTCGGGCCTTTTCCTTTCCCTCTTCTACAACCTGACAGCCTTTCTCTTCGGCGGGTTAGCCTTCCGCTTCCGGGAGAGAAGAAAGACCGGCGAACCGCGTACGGCGGAGTAGCCTCAAAGATGATCCCTAAGGAACGACTTTAATCCCCATGTTCGGTCCCCTTGGCCTTCCTGAAGTCATCCTCATCTTTATCGTCGCCCTCCTTGTCTTTGGTCCGAAACAGCTTCCCGAGGTTGCCCGAAAGGCGGCCCGTACGGTTTGGGAGGTGAAGAGGGAACTAAACAAGGTTAAAAACAGTGTGGAAGGGGAGTTGAACGATCTGGACCGAGAAGGGGACGCTAAGGAAGAGGAGGAGTATGGCCCTGAGCCTCTTCCTCCGGAGGGTTTGTCACCGTACCCCGAGCAACCTGTCCAGGAGGGTGAAAAACAGGTTGGAGAAAAACAGCCCGAAGAGGGAGAGAAGGGGAGCGAAGGTTGAGCAAAGATCCCAATATCATGAGCTTCTTCGAACACCTTGAGGAGCTCAGGAAGAGAATCTTTCGAAGCCTTCTCATCCTCCTTGTTGCCTTTCTAGGCTGTTGGAACTACCACAGGGAGCTCTACCTCTTCCTCGCAAGGCCCTTGACGAAGTTCATGAAGAGTGGGAGTCAACTGGCCTTCACCTCTCTGACCGAACCCTTCATGATGTACATCAAGCTCTCTTTTCTCGCCTCCCTCTTCGCCGCTTCCCCCTTCCTCTTTTACCAGCTCTGGCGCTTTATCTCTCCAGGCCTTAAGCCGAGGGAGAAGAGGTGGGCTCTCCCTTTCATCCTCTTTGGGACTCTTTTCTTTCTGGCGGGAGGCTTCTTCGGCTACTCCGTCGTCTTTCCCCTGGCGTGCCGTTTCTTTCTCCAGATCGGCGGAGACTTTACTCCGGTCCTGACCGTCAGCCAATACCTCTCCCTGGCGACGAAGGTTCTCTTGGGAATCGCTTTGACCTTTGAACTCCCTGTTCTCATCTTCTTCCTCGCCCGTTTCGGTCTGGTGACTCCCAAGTTTCTTCTGAGAAGCTTTAGATACTTTGTGGTGATCGCGTTTGTGGTCGCCGCCCTGATTACGCCCACCCCCGATATGGTGACTCAGAGCCTTGTCGCTGTTCCCCTCATCCTTCTCTACCTCCTGGGGATCCTCATCGCCTGGGCGGCCGGGAAGAGGCCTACGGACAAGCCTTCCTGACATTTTACCAGAGCTGTACCATCATGGTATAATTGCCAACAACCAACTGTTTATGGAGGAACGATGAACTACAATTTCACAGAAGAAGAGATAATGGTCAGGGATACGGCGAGAGAGATAGCCCGAGAGAAGATCCTTCCGGTTCGACAAAAGTACGATGAAGAGGGAATCTTCCCTGAGGATATTGTCAAGATCATGGCCGAGGGAGATCTCTTCCGGGTCTTTATCCCCCAGGAGTACGATGGGCTGGGGCTCTCCATGACGGCTATGCTCTTGGCTGTGGAAGAGCTCTCCTATGCCTGTGCGGGGATCGCCCTCTCCTATGCGGGAACATCCCTGGGAACCGTCCCGATCGTCATGTTCGGCTCTGAAGAGCAGAAGAGGAAGTACCTCCCCTTAGTGGCCGGTGGAGGGCTTGCCGCTTTCGCACTTACCGAGGCCGAGGCGGGAAGCGATGCGGGAGGGGTGAAAACCAGGGCCGTGAAGGATGGTGACTCCTACATCCTTAACGGGACCAAGCAGTTTATTACCAACGGAGGGGTGGCCGACTTCTACGTGATCATCGCCATCACCGATCCTACCAGGGGAACCCGAGGGGCCACGGCTTTCATCGTCGATAAGGGGACTCCGGGTCTCGAGTTTGGGAAGAAGGAGAACAAGATGGGAATCCGGGCCTCCGCGACCAGGGAGCTCGTTCTCCGGAATCTGAGAGTGCCGGCCAGCCAGATTTTGGGGCGAGAGGGAAACGGTTTTCTCATGACCATGAAGGTCTTCGATAAGACCCGTCTTGGCGTTGCGGCCCAGTCCCTGGGAATCGCCCAAGCGGCCCTGGACGCGGCCATCCTCTACGCTAAGGAGAGGGAACAGTTCGGCAAGCCTATCGCCACCTTTCAAGGACTTCAGTTTATGATGGCCGACATGGCCATGAAGATTGAGGCCGGAAGGGCCCTTACCTACGCCGCCGCCAAAGATATCGACCTGGGAGGAGGGGACCCGAAGATCACCGCCATGGCCAAGGCTTTTACTTCCGACACCGCCATGGCCGTCACTGTGGACGCCCTTCAGATCATGGGCGGCTACGGTTACATGAAAGAGTATCCTCTGGAGAAGATGATGAGGGATGCCAAGATCACCCAGATCTACGAAGGAACGAACCAGGTGATGCGTTCGATCATCGCGTCCCACCTCATCAAGGAGACCAAGTGAAGAACATCTTTGTCTGTGTCAAGCAAGTCCCCGACACCACCGAGGTGAAGTGGGACACCGAGAAAGGAACCCTGAAGCGGGAGGGAGTTGCCTCGATTCTCAACCCTTTCGATCTTTATGCCTTGGAAGAGGCTCTGCGGATCAAAGATAAAGATCCCGAGGTTCGGGTGATCGCCCTGACCATGGGGCCGAAACAGTCTCAAGAGATTCTCAAGGAGTGTGTCTCCCTGGGAGCGGACGAGGGAATTCTGCTCTCCGACGCCCTCTTCGCCGGATCGGATACCCTGGCCACCTCCTACGCCCTTTCCCGAGCGATTCTCCACAGGGGAGACCCTTGGATCGTCTTCGCCGGGAAGCAGGCCATCGATGGAGACACCGCTCAGGTTGGTCCGGGAATCGCTACCTGGTTGGGCCTTCCTCAGGCCACCTATGTCCGGAAGGTTGAGAGCCTGGAGGAGGGGAAAGCCGTCGTTGAGAGGTTGACCGAAGAGGGGTACGAACGTGTGGAGATCTCTCTCCCCGCTCTTTTTACGGTGGTTAAAGAGATCAACACCCCCCGGCTTCCCTCCCTTCGGGGGAAGATGAAGGCCAAATCTTTCCAGCCGCTTCTTTGGAGCGCTCAAGAGGTTGGCGCCGAAGAGGAGAGGGTAGGGTTGAGAGGATCCCCAACCCAGGTCAAGAGGGTCTTCTCCCCTCCCCAAAAGGAGGGAGAAGGGGAGAGGGTGGAAGGAAAACCCGAGGTTCTCGCCCATAGGCTCTCGACGCTTCTGAAAGAGTGGAAGGTTCTGTAGGAGAAGAACGATGACGATGATTGGTGTCTTTTGTATAGAGGATAAGTGTATCCGTTGTGGAGCCTGTGTCTCTTCCTGTCCCTTCAACGCCTTGGAGATCAACGGGGAGGGTTTCCCTGTCGTTCTCGAAGGGTGTACCCTCTGCGGAACCTGTGTTCAGGCCTGTAACTACGATGCCCTGGAGATGAAGGGGAAGAAGAGCGAAAAGGGTGCCGGAGAGGG
>JAMOAD010000226.1 GCA_023621955.1 Acidobacteriota bacterium | reverse complement strand
GGTACCAGAGGAGGGGGAAGGTTTGGGATCCCGAAGAGCACACCAAGGCTCTCAGGGAGGAGGCGCCCGCCGTGAAGGGAAGCAACGAAACCGGCTTGAAAGGATACCCCGGAAGAGCCACCAAACCGATCAAGAGAAAAGAAATGACCTGAAGGAAGGCCCCCATCTTCTTTGACAACATGGCGAGTCCTCCGAAGAGATAGCCCAACCCCCAGAGAGAGGGAAGGGAGAGGGTCAAGAGGAGGAGAAGCTTTAGGAAGCCTGAGATTCCAAGGGAAAGCCACCGACCCGTGGTGACCATGGTCAACAAGAGAATGGCCGAATTGAAGACCAAAGAGTAGAGGAACTCGTAGAGAATCCTCACCGCAAAGATCGTCTCCAGGCCCAAGGGGCTCAGATAAAGCTGTTCAAAGGTGCCCTTATGGGTCTCCTCAACAACACCGTAGGAGATCCCTTGAAATCCCATAAGAGCGAACATCCAGGTAACATACCCGACGATGATGCTGTCAAGCTTCGCCCCATCCACGTTGGGCCCGGCAAAGTGGCGAAGGCCTAGGAAAAAGGTCAAAAAGATGATGTAGAGCGCCACCAGCCATGAAAGGGTGTTAAAAAGGTAACTTTTGATCTCCGCCCAATATTTTACGGCCTCGGCGGCGATCAACCCAAGGACTCTCCTCATCCTTCTCTCCGGACGGTCGGTTCTGGACAACCCCCGTCTTTGAGGATGTCCAGGAAGATCTCTTCAAAGTCATCGCTGAGGATGTCCAGAGAGCGAAGGGTAAGACCCGCACTCTGGAGAAGGGCGAAGACCTTGTAAAGCTCGGAGGGATCTTTAAGAGAAAAGAGAAGAGAGTCGCCCCTCTCGTCCCTTTCGATCCGAAAGCCCGGAAAAGGCTGAAGAAGGGTCAGAAGCCATTCCTGAGGATCCTCTTCCAGAACGATTCTGTAGACTTTTTGGGAGAAGAGGTTGCGCAGGCTCTCGGGAGTTCCCTCGCGCAGGACTCTTCCCTCCTTTAGAACGAGGACTCTATGGCAAACGGATTCGATAAACTTCATGTCGTGGGAGGTAATGAGGACGAAAGTTCCCTCATCCCTCGCAGTCTCAAGGATCCAGGAGCGCATCTTCCTTGCGGTCTCGACATCCAACCCCAGCGTTGGCTCATCCAGGAGCACCACCGGCGGCTTCGTGATGAAGGCACAAGCGACGGCTACCTTCTGTTGCATCCCCTTGGAAAAGAAGCGAACCTGTTTATGGGAGACCTCGGCGAGGCCAAGGGAGTCCAACAAGTCTTTCGCCCTCTCCAGGATCTCTCCTGGCATCAACCCCCGAAGTCCGGCGAAAAATAGGAGGTGTTCCCAAGGGGTCAGCCTCCAATAGACGTTCCTTGCCCCTTCCAAAACGGCTCCCAGATAACTTCTCGCTTTTCTGGGCTGTTTTTTGACATCCACGCCCATCACGGAGACCTCTCCCGCATCGAACTCTATGAGCGTGGCGATCGATTTGATAGTGGTGGTCTTACCGGAACCGTTGGGGCCGAGGATTCCCAAGACCTCCCCCCCTCGTCCCTGAAAAGAGAGGTCCTGCAGAGCACTAAGGGGGCCCTTTCGGCCTCTGTAAATTTTGGTGAGTCCTCTCACATCGACGATAGCTCTTCCCTTTTCCATCTCTCCGGCTTCTCTCTCAACCTCCCAGCAGGGTCCTCTCCACACAGAGAGAGGAGAAGAAGGGCGGATTCTTGACTCCCGCCCCTCTTGAGCCTCCCATGGGACTCTTTACTTCTTATCGGTCTGGGCGTTTCCCTTTTCACAGGCGCCGCAATGCTCTTCTTTCTGAGGCTGGGCCTTCTCGGAGCCACAGGTCTCTTTCTTTTCAACCTTGGCTTGGCCGTTCTTACAACCTTCGTGGTCCTTCATCCCCTCATGGCCACAGCCGCCGGACTTGTGCTCGCCCATCTTTGCCTTGTCGCCTTTGCAGCCCTCGTGTCCCTTCATCGCCTGGGCGCCTTTCTCACACTTATGCTCTTTCATCTTCGCCTGTTGCGCGGGGGTGAGAATCTTCATCATCTCTTCTTTGTGGGCCTTTTGAAGGGCTTCCTTCTCGGCTTTGAACTCGGCGTGGAGTTTCTCCCACTTGGCTTTCATAGCTTCGCAAGCCT
>JAMOAD010000364.1 GCA_023621955.1 Acidobacteriota bacterium | reverse complement strand
GGCGGAATCGACTCCCTCTGCTCCGTTTTCCTCCGAAGGGCCCACCGTGTTGTTGTACAGCCCCAGGATGAGGTTCGCGTCCTGTTCCAGGTCGCCGGCTTCCCGGAGGAATTCAGGGCGGAGCACCATAGAGAGATCAAACTTTTTAGTCCCGGTCTTGTCTAGAGCCCTTCGGTTGAGTTGCGCTCCGGCGATGATCGGGAGGTTCGTCTTGACTGCCAGGTCCCGGACAAGAGCGGAAATTCCCTGCACCCTCTGATAGGAGCTTGAGCCTGTCATGTCCTCGGGGGCCGGCACGATCTGCATATAGTCCAGGAAGACGGCCTCCAGCTCCTCCCCGTGCTTGTCCCGGAGTCCCTGGACGGCCTGGGCCATTTCCCGGACGTTGCCGGGGCGATAGGCGAAGATCAGCCTCTGGTCTTCCAGGAGCCCGCGGAGACGGTCCCAAGCCTCTTGGATCTCTTGAAGGTGGGCGGAGTCCTCCCCGCTGGACTGGAAATCTCCCCTGACGAAAGACTGATAGGCCCCAAGATAGTTTTTCGGATTAGTTCCTAGAGGCCACCGCGCCATGGAGATAAGGAGCTTGATGATGAGCCAATGGGTATCCTCCTCGTAGGTCAGGAAGAGGTAGCGCTTGCGCGGATCTCGCTCGATCTGATTCCGCAGGAAGTTCAAGAGTAGAGTGGTTTTCCCATGTCCTGGCCTTCCCGCGACAAGGGAGACGGCCCCCTTGGGGAAGCGGGCTTTTTCGTCCAGCGCTGGGTATCCTGTCGGGAGCCCTTCGCCGGCTCTCTGGAGCTTGTTTTTGAAGTCTTCCAAGGAGAAGGGGGGGAAGAAGGCCTCCGCGAGGGAGGTCCGCTTGCCGGCCTCCAGGATCTCCACCTGGGCCCGCAGAAGCCCCATGGCCTTTTCGGGGTTCTCCGGGGCCTCGTTCTGGACCTCCTGGGCTAAGCGCTGGAGCTTCTTGGAGAGCTCTTCTTTTTGCGCCCGCTCTCTGGCCTGTTCAAGGAATGGGTCAAGCTCCCACGGGTCCACCTTCAGGGCCTCCGCTATGTAGTCTTTAGCCTTTTTCCTGTCCAATGGATTTGAGAGGGTTTTTATCACTTCGGTCATCTTCTTGAAGGCCTCTTGCTTGCCCAGGTCCGTGGAGAGGTCCTCCTTCTCCCCGATCCGGGAGAGAAGCCACTTCACCCCGGCCCCCTCCGCCTTGGCCCCGTCTATAGCCTTCAGGAAGGCCTCTGGTCCATTCTTTCGGATGAGTTCGTCCGGATCTTTGGCCTCCTCGAAAGAGGCCACAAAGGTGGAGAAGGTTCCCTCCTTGAGGGCCCCCCTGATGATGCTCTCCGTTCCGTCCAGCCCCGCCTTATCGTTATCCAGGGCCAGGATGAGGTTCTTCACCCCGTGCTTCAGGAGAGCCTTGTCTTGTCCTCCGATGAAACGAGCGTTCCCCAGCGCCACCACGTTGGAGATCCCGCGGGCCCCGGCGAGAAGAGCGTCCATGAAACCCTCCACCACGGTGGCGGTTTCCCCCCGCACCGCGTGGAGATTGAAGGGCCCTTGAGCCTGGACCCCGGCATACTCTCCCATAGGTTGGTACTTGCCTTCGTCCTCCCCTGGTTCCCGGATGAGCCGGCCCATGAAGGTCTGGATGTTTCCGTCCGGGCCCCGGTAGGGGAAGACGATCAGATAATCCTCCCGGAGTCCCTTCATGGCATGGGAGAGGGCCTCCGGATGGGAGCTCCGCTCGAGCACTTGGCCCTGGAAGACGAGGGTCTTCCCTTGTCCTGGGAAGCATCCCAGCCCCATAGCCTTGATGTCATCATCGGAATAGCTCCGGCTCCGGAGATACGAGAGAGCCTTCTCTCCCTTTTCGCTCCCGTTCCACAGGGAAGCCTGGAAGAAGTCGGCGTATCCTTCCAGGGACTCTTTCTCCTTACGGGCCTTCTCATAGCTTTCGAGCCGTTCCGGAGAAACGTGGGGAAGGTCCACTCCAGCGCGGTCTGCAAGCTCCTTCAGGACCTCAAGGAAGGACCGTCCATCCCTCTCCATGATGTAGTCCAAGAGCCCCAGGGAACGGCCACAGTTCGCCTTGCGGTTGCATACGATGCGGGGTTTAGAATGCTCTGGGTTCGGGAGGTAAAGGAAGGCCTGTCCTCTTTCCCT
>JAMOAD010000219.1 GCA_023621955.1 Acidobacteriota bacterium | reverse complement strand
TGGGGGTTCACGAAGGCCATCTCGTGGGCCGTGATGACTGCGCCTGCGCAGTAGGGGCAGGTCGTGGTCACGAAGACCTTGATCTCCAAGGGAGAATCGATCTTCTCGATCTCTTCACGAACCTTATCGGGGAGGGTCTTCGTCTTTCCCGAAGAGACCAGGCAGATGGCTTCGATGAAAGAGGCAAACTCGTGGCCCGCGGGAATGCCGTAAATCCTGATCCCCGTGTCTTTCCCTTCGGAATCGAGAAAGACCAAGGCCGGAGATCCGTCGAGCTTGTACTGCTCAACCAGGGCTTTCTGGGTGAAGAAGTTGTGCTCCTCCACGTCGAGCTTGTCGGTGTAGCCTTTGACCTCCTCCAGGAGGGACTTGATCTGGGGGCAGTATTGGCAGTTTAACTCGTCGGAGAAGAAGAGAATCTTTACTCTCTTGTCCATCTCCTGATCGAAACGTTCCTTTAAAACCTTCTGGGTATCGCCTTCTATGAAAGCCATGAACTCCTCCTTCAGAGATTCTGGTTTGGTTTTTCGATGATGAATTCGGTGGTGATCTGGGCGGTTTTCCCCAACATCCCCCCCACGGAGCAGTACTTCTCGTGGGAGAGGGCGATCGCCTTGGCGACCTTCTCTTCCGGCAGGTCCCCCTTGAAACGGAAGAGGATGTGGATCTTGGTGAAGACCATGGGGTGCTTCTCGGCTCGGAGGGCCTCAGGGATCTCCATCTCGAAGCTCTCCCAGGTCAAGTCCATCTTCTTCAGGATGGAGACGACGTCCATTCCGGTGCACCCCATCAGGGCCATGAGGCAGAGCTCCATGGGGGTTGAGGCGCTTGCCTGCCCGCCGGATTCAAAAGAGGTGTCCATCACCAGGGCGTGTCCACTGCCACCGGTTCCTAAAAAGCGCATCTTGTCAACCCACTTCACTTTCGCGTTCACGCTTATCCTCCTTGGTTGAGAGATCTTTCAGAGTCAACGAGTCCAAGTAGTCGAGGATCATCCCGTTCAGGTTATCCCAGATCGGGGAGAAGCATCCCCCCCAGTCGGGGTCGTCGGAACGGGGTTTCTTGAGACAACGGAAGAGGCGGATCTCCTCTTCCAGCGAGAGGATCACCTCTTTCAGGCTGATCCGGGAGGGGTCCCGGGTCAGCCTGTACCCTCCGTTGGGCCCTCGCTTCCCCTCTACGAGGCCGTGGTCGTCCAGAGTCTTAAAGATCCTTTCCAGATACTTCAGGGGCAATTTTTGCCGCTGTGAGATCTCTTTGAGGGAGAGCCACTCTTCCCGGTCTTGGAACTCACTCAGTGCCAGCAGGGCATATCGGGTCTTGGCGGACAGGTTCATCGGAATACCTACTTTAATAGTAGGTAATTATACCAGGAAGATATTCCCTCCACAAGGGGGGAGAGGGGCCGGAACTCTGACACCGGGTGTCGGAAAGAGAGCGGAGGGGGTAAAGTTTTCCCGTTCCCCTCCGATAAGAGGAGTATGACGGTTGAAAGAAGTGGTCAATACCTTGCGTTCATGAGATTGAGGAACGCCTACGATCCCCCCCTCTCCCTGAACAGGAGAGGCTTGCAAACGCCCTCTTCCCTCTCCCCCCAGAGGGAGGCGGAGGGTGAAAGTGTCGGAAACGTGGACATCGAGGAGGGGCTGCTCTCTTACAACATCGACGGTTCCGTTGAGCGTATGGCCTGTGAAAACGAGGCTTTTCTGCATCTTCTCTCCTAGTGGCATGAAAATTGGTTTGGAGATGCGGAGGCCAAGATGAGGATAAACGTTTACGGGAACCCCGAACTCTTCGAGAATGTGAAGCCCTGGAGCCGGAAGAACGGTTTTGAGGTGGTTCTTCTGGAATCTTCAACCCCCTTCCGTGACGGAGACCTCTCCCTTCTCCCCTCGGATCTCTTCATGGAGATGCGGCAACAGATCGGTCCCCGTTCACTGGTCCTTCTCTACCAACGCGAAGAACCCTTGAGGGAGTTGCTTCCCCTCCTGAGAGAGGGCGCCCTGGATCTCATCCCCGCCGATGCCTCCTGTGGCGAGGTCGGAACGATCCTCGATCACGCCTTGGAGGTCTCCCGGCTTATCCGGGAAAAGGAGGGGGCGGACCCTCTGGCGTCTCTGCAGGAGGTCGCCGCGGAGATGGTCGATTCCTACTCCGTCGATCAGACACTGCTGAAGTCTCTCCAGGCCCTGAAACGGTTCGGAGGTTTCTCACGCCTCTACATCTCCCTGATCCGTGAGGGGGTGGAGTACCCGGTGGCCTCTCTGGGGATTCCCTTGCAGGAGATTCGGGAAGGGTTGGAGAAGACGAAGGACCAGCCTTGGATTCGGGATTTCCAAGAGGGAAGCGGAATCGTTCGCCTCACCGCCCGCACCCACACTCCTCTCCACCGCAAGGGGTGCTTCAAGCTTCCCCTCCGTTTCAAGGAGAAAACCATCGGCGTCCTTACCGTCGACAACGGGGTTAAACCGCTCCCCCGAAGGGTCTCCCCAGGGTTCCTCTCCCTCGCCTCCCTCCTGATCTCCCTCTACCTCGAGAACGTCCGAAACTCTCTGGAGAGCTGGAAGGCTAAGGAGCAGATTCGCAGGAGAGAGCAGGACCTCTTCATGGAGCGACTCGCCGACAGCCTCAACCACGAGATCAACAACCCTCTGGCCATCGCCTACCTGAACCTGGAATCTCTCAGGGACAAGATGGAAGAGCCGCGGAGGGCCGCCAAGAATCTCAACAACATTCAGGTCTCCCTGGAACGGATCAAAGGCCTCATGGAGAACCTCAACAAACTCCGCTCCGAGAAGTTTCGCAGGCGGATGGTCCAGGTAGGGGAGTTCGACTTCTCCTATGAGGTCTAAGAGGCTTCTCTCCCTCCTCCTACTCGTCCCCATACTGCTTCTGGCGGTCTCCACGGATCCCCTGAGGGAGGCGAAAGCCCTCTACGCCAAAGGGGAGTGGACCAAGGCGGCGGAAACACTGCTCCGATGGCGTGCCTCCTCCCCCGGAGAGTACGGGAAGAGCGAAGAGGGGGACCTTCTCCTGGGGAAGGCTTACCTGAAGGGAGGTGAGAGGGCCGAGGAGGGGGCGGCTCTTCTGGAAGGGATCTACCGCAAGAAGGGAGTCTTTGCCGATCCGGAGCCCCTCTTTCTCCTCTACCGGCACTACCAGGGGAACAACGAGTCTCAGGGAAGATTCTACCTCAAGGCGGCCTTTAACCTCTTTCCAGGGGATCCCGCGGTCTTGGCGGAGAAGTTGCGGTTCTCGGACTCCCTTATCGAAGAGAACGGAGACTGGAGCCAGGCTCTCTTCTACCTTGTGGACCTCCAAAACCGCGGTTGGGAACGCTCCCATCCGGAAATTCTCCTGGCTTTCGGGAAGGCTTACGCCCTCAAGAGGAGCTACCCCCTGGCGGCCCAGTACTTCGCCCTCTTCTTCCGGAGGGTCCCCTCCCTCAAGGCTCCTCGCGCCATGGACCTCTTCTTGGCCGGTTTGGCGTTCTACCACACCGGGAGGAGGGAGCAGTCGGTTCCCCTCTTCGTCCGTTTCTTCAACGTCTTTCCCGACCATCCCCGGGCCTCGGAGGCCTTGATCCTTGCCGGAGCAGGTTTCTACGGGATGGGTAAGTACAAGATGGCCGCCCTCTTCTTCTCCACCCAAATGTCGCACTTTCCGAAGGACCCCTTCGCCTCCGAGGCGAAGCTCGGCCTGGCGGATTCCCTCTCCCATCTCTCCCTGGAAGAGAGGAACGAGCTTCCCCTTCCCTACTTCCTCAAAGAGGGGAAGGCTCTCTACCGTTCCATCCTGAAGGAGAGCACCAGTATCGGGGAGAAGCATAAGGCCTACGGAAGGATTCTGGACGTCGCTTTCGGCGAAGGCGCTCTGGCCGGGCCTTTAAAAGAGTACTTCCAATTCCTCAAGGCCAAGGGGGTCGACCCGGAGGGGGAGGTCCTCTACAGGCAGAACATCGACCGTCTCATCGAGAGGGGAGGGGATGACCTGAAACGTTACTTCTCCTCTGTCGGAGGGGATACCCGTTTCCTCTCCTCCGCCCAGAGGGAGCGGATGAAGGAGGCCTTCCGGACCATGGGGGAGAGCGGTTTCGAGAGTATGCTGGTCTCCGCGGACCTTGAGAGGGAGAAGAACCCGACCAAGAGGAAAGAACTGAGGAGGAGGCTTATGGAGATCGCCTTCTCGAGCGGCGACAAAGCCTTGCTGGAGAAACGGGCCCAGGAGTTTCAGAGGGAGTTTCCCCGGGAACCCCTTCCCGTGGCCGTGAAGAGGGAGAGGCAGAAGAGCCTTCTAAGAGAGGGGAAGAAGGAGCAACTGCTGGCTATGCTTCTGGCCGATCGGAGCTCCTATGTTGGAACCCCCTGGGAGAAGGAGAACGAACTCCTCCTCTTCCGCCTGCAGGTTGAAGCCTCCCGCTGGAAAGATGTTCTCCAAACCTTCGGCCTTCTGGAAAAGAGGAAGGACCTGAGCCGGGAGGAGAGGCAAAGTCTTCTGGTTCCGGTTGTGACGGCTCTTCTGAAGGTCGGAGAGAGGGGAAGGGCGGAAAAGTACCTTCAAGAGGCCTTGCGGGGCCCCTCGGACAAGAGGGATTGGGTTCTCTTCCAACTGGGAAGCCTCTTCGTCGAGAGGGGGGAGAAGGAGAAGGGAAGGGATTACTGGAACAGGCTCTCCCGGGAGTTCCCGGAGAGCTTCTGGAGCCGCCAGGCCCGTCTCGCACTGGAGAGCGGACTCTGATACAAGCCGCTCCGGCTCTTGTTCCGCCCCCTCCGGCTTGAAGCCTCCCCGAAAAAGGGTTAAGATTGACCCATATCGAGGAGGATCCATGAGAGTCCGTTTCGCCCCCAGCCCTACCGGTTACGTTCACGTCGGAAACGTTCGTACCGCTCTCTTCAACTACCTGCTGGCCCGTCAGAGAGGTGGGCTCTTTCTGCTTCGGATCGAAGACACCGATGTGGAGAGGTCCCGCAAGAGCTACGAAGAGGGGCTGATCGAAGACATGAAGTGGCTCGGCGTCAAGTGGGAAGAGGGCCCGGACATCGGCGGACCCCTGGGTCCCTACCGTCAGTCCGAGCGTTCGGAGCTTTACCGGGAGTATGTCGATCTTCTTCTGGAGAAGAAGATGGCTTACCACTGCTTCTGTACGCCAGAAACCCTGGAGCGGGAACGGGAGGAGGCCTTGGCCAAAGGGGAGACTCCCAGGTACTCCGGCCGTTGCCGGAACCTGACTCCTGAAGAGGTCAAGGAGAGGCTTGATCGGGGGGAGGAATCCGCCGTTCGCTTCAAGATGCCCGATGACAAGGATTTCCACTATCCCGACCTGGTGAGGGGAGACCTTCTCTTCGACCTCTCCCTCTTCGGAGATTTCGTCATCCTCCGTTCTAACGGACAACCGGCCTATAACTACGCCGTCGTCATCGACGACCACCTCATGGGCGTGACTGACGTGATCCGTGGGGAAGACCACATATCCAACACTCCCAAGCAGATCAAACTCTACGAGGCCTTCGGATGGACGCCTCCCCGGTTCGGTCACCTGGCCCTCGTCCTGGGGCAAGACGGCTCACCCCTCTCCAAACGCCACGGAGCCACCTCTCTGAACCAGTTCCGAGCCCTCGGCTACCTGCCAGAAGCCTTGGTCAACTACCTGGCCCTCCTGGGTTGGGCCCCTCCGGAGGGGGAGGAGATCCTCAGCTGGGAGGAGTTGATCCGCCTCTTCGATATCTCCAAGGTCTCCAAGTCGGGAGCCACCTTCGACTACCAGAAGCTGAACTGGATCAACCGTAAACACCTCAGCCAACTCCCTTCCGAACAGGTCCTCTCCCTGGCCCTTCCTTTCCTGGAAGAGGCGGAGTACATCGAAAAGGGGCGGAAGCTCTCACCGGACGAGCAAAAATGGCTTGTTCAGGCTGTGGAGATCGTCAAGGCCAACCTGGTTACCCTTGCGGATCTCCCCAAAGAGCTGGAGCTCTTCTTCCAATACCGGCCCGACGAAGCCTTGCTTCCGGAGCTTCGAGAGGAGGCGGTCTCTCCTCTGTGGAACTTCTTAGAGGAGAAGTTCTCCGGAGACTCCCCCATAACGGCCCAGGAGTTTATCTCCTTCCTTCAGGAGGCCAAGGGGAAGGGGATCAAGGGGAAGGCCCTCTTCCACCCCTTACGCGTGATTCTGACGGGGTGCGGTTCCGGGGTGGAGCTGGACAAACTGATCAACCTTCTCGGCGCCCCCGAGGCCTTCAACCTGGGGCTGAAGAGAAGACCGCTCCTTCTGAAGGAGAGAATCCAAGAGGCGAAGGGAAGAGCCGGAAGGTAGTATCACTCGCTCTGGAAGGAGAGTCCGAAGCGTACCGCCCGTGCCTTGATCTTCTCCACATGGCCTCTGTCGAAGCTGACCAGGGCGGTGAGGAGCCTCTGAACCTCCTGGGGCAGTTCGAAGCGTTCCGACAGTAAGAGGGCGTGGCGTTCCACCAGAGAGGACTCCAAGGAGACGATCTCCTCGACGATCTCTTTGGGGAGGAAGGTCTCCCGCTTCTGTTGGAAGGAGAGGCGGGCCCTCTCCAAACGGTCGAAGAAGAGGGAAAAGTCCAACTCCTCCTGCTCTTCGTCGGTCCTTTCGGTGATCTCGAGAGAGCCCAAAAGCCTCCGGAGAGAATCGACGTAACTTTCGTGACCTCTCTCCTCGTCGGCAAGATCGAGAAGGAAGAGGCAGAGTTCCGGGAAACGGCGGCGGGAGAGTTCGGCGAGCTCATCGTAGAGTTTGGCTGTTTCGCTCTCCAGCCTCTTCAGGTTCATGAGAAACAGTTGAATGTCCATGGACTTCACTCTCCTTGAGGGAAGAGTATAGGGGATAAACCTTCTCAGGTCAAAAGGGCTGGTCTTCGGATGGCGACTCTGGTATATAGGGGGAATGAAGAGAAACTTCTTCCTCTCCCCCTTCGCCGAAGCTTACCAGGAGGAGCGGTTTATCGGATCCCGCGTCTTGGTCGTCGACATCTTCAGGGCGACGACGACCATGGTGAACCTGTTTCTGTTGGGTGTCGAGGAGATTCGGCTCCTTGCCGGACCCGAGGAAGGGGAGGCTTTCACCTCCCCGGAATGGCTGAAGGTGGGTGAACGAGATTCGGTGAAGATTCCCGGCTTCGACGTCAACAACTCCCCCCGGGAGATCTCCGCTCTCTTCATCGAAAGGGGTTCCCTTCCGGGAAGGGCGGCCATGGTGACCTCCAATGGGACTCGGGCCGCTTTGAGGGCCCGTCTGGGGGAGGCCCTCTTCGTGGCCTGCTTCAACAACCTCTCCTGTGTCCTGGACCGGCTTCTCCTCTACCCGGAGGAGGAGAATTGGTTCTTCGCCTTGGCCGGTGACGGCGGAAGACTCTCCCTGGAGGACTCACTCTTCGCGGGGGTCTTGATCGGAGAGGTCGAAAAGAGAGGCGTGAAAACGGTGCTCGACGATGGGTCCCTCCTGGCCCGGGAGGCGGCGAAGACACCTCTGGGGTGGGAGGCTCTCCTGAGGGAGGGGGTCCACACCCAGGAGCTGGAGAACAAGGGATTCCGTGAGGATATCCTCATCGCCTTGCAGAGAGACCGTTGTCCACTTCTCCCCCGAATCGAGGGGAGAACCCTTCGGTTGACCTGAAGGGAGGGAGGGGATAGAATCCCCTTAGGTGAGAGATGAAGAGAGGGCTTTCTCTTTTCTTTTTGGTTGCGGCGGTGGGAGCGGCCGTCTTTTTCCTGGTTCGATCGGGAAGCCGGAGGGGTTTTGAGAAGAGCCTCAGCGCAACCCTGGTGGGGCTGGAGAGGGCGGGGACCGCGGTGGAGATCTATACGGTGGATTGGGGCTTCTCCCCGAAGGTCCATGACGTCGATGTTCTGGCCGCCCTCCTCAAAGAGGCCTATGGGAGGGAGATTCCCCTTCAGGACGGCTGGGGAGGGAGACTCCTCTACCAACAGGGGCCGGGGGGGAGGGAGTACACCCTGCTCAGCTTCGGGCCGGACCGGAAACGGGAGACTCCTGACGACATCCGCTTTCAGAACGGTCTGCTCATCGTTAACCCGACGGCCCACGAAGGGTACGACAGGATCACCCCCTAAGGGGTGAGAACCTCCGGAGAAGCTCCTTTACCCTCTCCTTCAGGGCCTGGGGGAGAGCGGCGTTACGGGAGAGTTCTTCGAGCTGGGCCCTGCTCAACCGCGAGAGAACCTCTTCTCCCGCCACACCTCTCTGTACCAGGAGGAAGAGCACCCGGGAACGGTTTCTCCACCTCGAATCCCCCAGGAGTCTGACCAGAAAGGAGCGGGGCAGATCTCTTCGTTGAAGGATCTGGATCAGGATGTCTTCCGTGATCCGGGGGTTGTTGAGGAGCTCGGCCAGGACGCTCCCATCCTCTTCCTTGGCCCTTCGAAAGAAGGCGGGGGGAACCAGGCGGGCGAGACTCTTTCGGGTTCCCAGGGGGATGGTCTCGTAGTGTTGGAGAACCTGCTCCATGGTCATGGTTCTGGCCATGGGGGAGGCGGTGGGGGAGTGGGCGATTCTGGCCAGGTCCAGAGGGGAGAGGAGGGAGAGCTTCTTGAGAAGAAGGGGAGGGGTCATCCGAGGGTGGCAGAGCAAGAGGATGAGGAGGTTCTTGTCCGAGAGAACCAGGGGGTCGTCCAGGAGGGAGGAGATCTCCTCTGGGGTCAAGGCGGGGTCGGAGACGCGGCGGCGATAGGGGGCACTCTCTCTTTCGGGAGTAAGGGCGGGGTCCTCTCTTCGGGAATCCTTGCTCATAGGGACCTCAGGAGAGGAAGAAGATCATCTCCACCTGGGTGCCCACATTCTTCTCCGAGAGGATCACCAGCTTGTCGGAGAAGCGTTTCATGTTCGGGATTCCCATGCCCGCGCCGAAGCCAAGCTCTCGAACGTAGTCAGGGGCCGTGGAGTAGCCCTCTTTCATGGCCTTCTCAAGATCTTCGATGCCGACGCCATTGTCGACAACCTGAACGATGATTCTGTCCTCGTGAATGAAGCAGTAGACGTCACCGCTTCCCTTGCTGTGGATGACCACGTTGGTTTCCGCCTCGTAGGTGACGATGCCGACCCTTCTGGTGATCTCCTGATCGATCCCTTTGTTGAGGAGGAACTGTTTGAGCAGGGCGGCGCCGGTTCCGGCGTTCTCGATGTCGTTGACAGCGATGGTGTAGTGAAACTCTGCCTCTTCGAACTTGAGGGTCTCCCCGGTGATGATGGAAAATTCGGTGTTGAGCGTGGAGGCCCGTTTCTTATCGTGAACGTAGAGGATGTTGAACTTCTCCAGAAGGCCGTTGAGGATATCTTCCCGGGAGATGATCCCCTTGAGGACCCCCCCGTCGTCCACCACGGGGAAACGACCGTACTTGTAGGTCTCAAACTTCTCCACCACATCGCTCAGGGTGTCCTCTTCGTTGAGGCCGATCACCTCGGCGGTCATCATGTTGCGGACCGGTTCGCCGAGGCGGCGGAACTCGACGGCGACGATGATGTCTTCAATGCTGATGATGCCGATCAGGTGCTTTTCCTGGTCGACCACGGGGATTCCGGAGATCTTGTTGATCCTCATCAGCTCCTTGGCCAGAGAGATCTTCTTCTCCGGGGTCAGGACGATGACGTCCCTGGTCATGATGTGGGAGGCTTTGATGTCTTGGAAGAGTTCGGCGTACTTGGAGAGTTTAAATTTGTTGCTCATCCGCACCTCTGAGACCGGCGGCGTAGAGTTTGCCGCAACAGGAGTACATGAAGTGCTGTGTCTTGATGATCAAAAAGTTGTTCTGTTGGGCCAGTTCCAGGGTCGCCGAGGGGATCTGCTTCCCCCGGACGATGATGAGACCCATCAGGTCGGTGACAAGACCCGTACGGACGGCTTGAGGAGAGGTGTGCCCCGTTACGACCACCATGCGCGGTTTGGAGAGGGCGAGGATATCGCTCATCATGTCGGCGGCGCCTATGATGCTGACCTCTTCCTCCAAACGGGAGTGGCCCGTTAACACTTCCCCCTGTAAAATCTCCACCATCTCTTTTACTTTCATCTTGTCCTCAAAGGTCAAAAAGTCGTCGGCCTATTTATAACAGTTCCGTGGGAGCGTGTCAATCCAGGGGGAGAGAAGGGGCGGGGGAGGACGGTTTGCCTTTTCCTTCCGGCTCGGGTAAGATTGAACCGGAGGATCCATGAGACGTTTAGCCGTTGTGGTGCCCTTCTTCAACGAAGAGAAGAGGATTGTCCCTCTCCTGGAAGGTTTTCTCTCTTTCCGTGAGCGGTTTCTCCAACGGGGAGTCTGCCCCTTCCTGGTAGGCGTGGACGATGGTTCCCGCGACCGTTCCTGGCTTCTCTTCAAGGAGGGGCTTCGGGAGAGAGGTGTTCCCGCCGTGGCCCTGCGGCTCCTGAGAAACTTCGGAAAAGAGGCGGCCCTCTCCACCGCCCTCAGAGAGGTCGAGGCCGACCTCTACGTCTTCCTGGACGCCGACTTGCAGACGCCTCTGGAGATGGTTTTCCCCCTCCTGGA
>JAMOAD010000190.1 GCA_023621955.1 Acidobacteriota bacterium | reverse complement strand
GTGAAGCCCTGGAAGAGGCGGACGTTCTCTTTCCCGTTCTCCAGGGTTCCTGTATAGACGTTCCGCTGAACCTTCTCCTCCATCCATTGGGTCTCGTCCAGGGAGATCGCCGTGGGGTCGCCGCTGTTGCGGATCTGCACTGTCAGGTTGTTGACGGCGTCCACGGCGTTGTAGTAGGCGATCTTGTTGAGGTAGTAGTTCTGGGCGGTATGGATCTCCGTGGTGGCGGTCCGTATCCCCGAGGCCACCATGAAAGAGAGGATGAGGACGGCGATGAGAGTGATGATCAGGATGCTTCCCCGTTCCATTTTGCGCTCCTTTAGAGGATGATGTTGTAGTTTCTCGGTTCCACCCGGAGGGTGAAGAGCTTGAAGGTGAAGTTGCCCTTGGGGAGGTCGTAGGCCGCATGGTCCCCCAAGGCGGGAACCCTGAGGACCCGCCCGCCCTTCTCGGCATATTCGTCGGTGAGCTCAACGGCGTAGAGGATAACCTCTTTGAGACGGCGTAGAGGATAACCTCTTTGAGTTGCTTGGTCCGGATGCTGTCGAAGAAGTCGACGCAGGTGGAGGCGGTGGCCGAGGAGCAGGGGTTGGCGAGAACCGATCCCGTGGAGGAGCTCTCCATGTCCCAGGGGAGGGAGGAGGTGGCGTAGTAGACCGTGGAGGAGGGGGCTTCCATGTCGGGGAAGGCCGCGTAGACGAGCTGGAGGTCCCAGAGGTTCTCCACCATGATCCCCTTCTGGACGGTGTTGGAGGCGAGCACGTCGGGGACGTCCAGGCAATCGGTGATTTTGACCAGGGAGCGGGTCGGCCGCTTCATGCCCGCTTCGGTCCGCTCCTCTACCAGGTAGATCGAGAAGGCGGTGAGGCGGATCACCGGGTTGTTCTGGTTGTAGGTGACGTTCTTCCCCGACTGCGTGGCCGGAGAGATCAGGGGATCGCTGTAGTTGGCCGTGCTCAGGAGGCCCGAGTAGTAAACGCCGGTGGAACGGATCGTCAGGGTGGTGCCGGCGATCCCGGCGACCCTGAAGACGTAGTAGCCCGAGGTGTTCAGGATGATCCCGGTGTCTCCGATGTTCCAGGCCGAAACCCCGGGGTTGTCCCTTCGGGTTGTCCTTTCGACCTGGATCGTCGAAGAGGCGGAGGGTTGGAAGGTGGACTGGGCGAGGGTCGTGGCGGCGTCGGGATCGCCGGAGGCGACAATCAGGCCGTCGGGCCAGTTGGTGTTGTTCAGCGGGGCGATGCCGTTGAAGTAGGGAGTATCGGCCAGGAAGGCTCCCGTGTGGGAGAGGGTGAGAATCGACCCGGCGTCCTTAAGCTCGTTGGCCAGCTGGGTGAGGAGGAAGCGGGACTCCTGCTGGGCCCGGAGACGGGACTGTTCTGTCCCCGAGACATTCCGGTAGTAGACGATCATCGTGTAGATCCCCGCGAGAACCAGGGACATGATGAACGTGTACGCCAGGGTCTCTACAAGAGTGAAGCCTTTGCGTCTCTCCATGTCAACCTCTCCTGGTCCTAAGGACAATGCGGAAGGGGTAACGGTTACCCTTCTTCCCATACTCTACGGTGACGCGGATGTTGACCATCTCGGCGTTGGTCGGATCTTGAACAATATTCGTGGTCCTTCGGAACTGGAGATACTCCGGATGCCCTTTCACGAAGACGGCGTTCTCGAAGGTGTCCACCGTGTCGGTTCCCACGAGCCCCAGCGTGGTGATCTGCTCGGCGTTGTACTTGATAAGCTGCTCTACCCTCTCTTCCGCTAGGGTGACCGCCATGGTCTTGCCGCGGTTCTTCTTGTTGGAGTAGATCTGGGAGGAGAAACCGCTCAGTATGGAGAGGACGAGGAAGGCGAGAACCGCCGTCGCTATGAGGGCTTCGATCAGAGAAAAACCTTTGTTATTTTTCAACTTTTATTCCTCCGTAGGGGAAGATCCGGACGGTTCTCTCGTAGATCTTTGGGGAACCGTCAACCTCGTTTTTTCGGATGAAGAAGGCCAGGGAGATCTGGGTGGGAGGCGCGCTCAGGTCCAGAGGGTACTCCCTGACCTCTCCGGTGGAGCTGACGGTGAAGTTTTTAACCGTGGAGGAGGAAGAGTCGAAGAAGACCTTTCCCCCCAGGGCGCGAACCGTGCGAAGGTCTCTCCAGGAGGTGGTTGAGGTGATGTCCTCCTGGACCCTCAGCGTGTAGGATCTGCTGTCGGTGTTGAAGATGACGGCTACGTAGCGGTTGTCCCTGGCGGCGATCTGCTTCGCCTCGTTGATATCGGCCACCAGGGAGGTGATGGCGCCGGAAAACTCGCTCCGCCTTATGACCGAGTCTGCGATCCCTATGCTCATCATGAGAAGGACTCCCGCGATGACAAGGACGACCATCAGCTCAACCAGAGAGAAACCTCTTTTGGATCCCTTCCTTAAGCCCTTTATCACGTGTGCCTCCCAGAATAACGTTAATTCAATATTCATACCATCCCTTCAAAACCTCTCCTGGCAAGAGAGGCAAGAAAGGCCGCTTCATAAAGACGGAAAAAGCAGGAAAACTTTTCCTATTATCTGCCCTCCCTCTTCCCGAGTCCGACCCCCTTCAGGAGGAGTTCGCCTGAGAGAGCCTCGGCGACGTTTAGGTTGTTGATGCTCAGAAAGAGGGATTGGGTGACTCTCGGGGGACCCGCC
>JAMOAD010000379.1 GCA_023621955.1 Acidobacteriota bacterium | reverse complement strand
TGGGTCTCCCTTCAGGACCGTTACAACAACTACTTTCTCATCGCCTCCCTCCACGCCCTCACCACGGAGTACGCGGACTCCTCGAAGATCCGCCCCTTCACGAGGGAGATCCTCATGGACTGGCTCAGCGTGGGAATCGATCCTGAGAAGTCGGTGATCTTCGACCACGCCCATGTCCCCGGCCACTATCAACTCCACCTTCTCCTCTCCATGACGACCCCCCTCGGTTGGCTCGAGCGGGTTCCCACCTACAAGGAGCAGATCGTTCAGCTCAAGAGCAAGGAGATAGACTCCTACGGCTTCCTCGGCTACCCTCTCCTCCAGGCGGTGGATGTGATTCTCTACAAGGCCAGTTTCGTCCCCGTCGGAGAGGATCAGGTCTCCCACATCGAACTCTGCCGCGAAGTGGCCAGACGCTTCAACGGTTTTTACGGGGAGATCTTCCCGGAGCCTCAGGCCCTCCTCACCAAGACTCCCAGGCTTCCAGGGCTGGACGGGAGGAAGATGAGCAAAAGCTACGGAAACGCCATCTACCTCAAGGATGACTTCGCCGATGTTCGGCAGAAGATCCTTCCCATGGTCACCGACACCAGGCGCAAACGGAAGAGCGACCCCGGGGTCCCCGAAGACTGCCCGGCCTTCGACTACCACAAGGCCTTCTCCACCCAGGAGGAGATGGACAAGATCCGGCAAGGGTGCACCACCGCCTCCATGGGGTGCCTGGAGTGTAAGAAGATGCTCCTGAACAACCTGGAGACACTACTCGTCCCTATCAAGGAGCGTAGGGCCCGATGGGAAAACGACCCCGCCGCCCTGGAAGAGATCCTCCAGGAAGGGAACCGGAGAGCCGCCAAGACGGCGGAGGCCACCATGAACGAGGTCTTCGACGCCATGAAGTTCCGATGAGCGAAGAGTATATCGTCAAGACCGAAAACTACGAAGGCCCCTTCGACCTGCTCCTCTTCCTCGTGAAGAAGCAGGAATTGGAAATCCGGGAGCTCTCCCTCTCGGAGATCCTCCGGGAGTACCTTCGAATCTTGGCCCTGAAGGAGAGAATCAACATCGACAGGGAGGCGGACTTCCTCGAAGTCGCCGCTTCCCTGATCTACCTCAAGTCCAAGGCCCTCCTTCCTGTCCAGAAGGCCGATGAAGAGGGGGAAGATCTTCCCCGGGAGGAGCTCTCCCTGGTCGAACAGCTCCAACACTTCGAGGTGATCACCAAGGTTCGGGAGCTCCTAGTCGAACGCTTTCGGGAAGAAGGACGCCGCTTCCCGGTTCGACTTCCCTTGGAGGAGGAGCCGGAGGTGGAAGTCTACCCGGTCAGCCTCTTCCTCCTTGCCAAGAGTTTCTTCCAGCTCCTCCGGGATCAGGAAGAGGAGGCCCCCTACCGGCCGACCCAACGCAAAGCCGAGCTGGTTCAGCTTGTCAAGGAGCTCAACGATCTCGTGAAACGCACCTCTTGTCTGGACTTCACCGAGCACTTCCTCGCCATCAACGAGACGGAGCTGGCTTTCTTCACCTTTTTCGCCCTTCTGGAACTCGTCCGCAAGCATAAGGTCGTGGCACTTCAAGAGAGCTGTTTCGGCAAGATTCTCCTCTTCCCCGCCGGAGCGCTCCGCAAGAGCGAGGAGAACCGTGCCCGTTGATACCTCCTCTCTGCCCCCCGAAGGGGTTCGGCGGGTCATGGAGGCCATCCTCTTCCTCGCCAAGAGACCTGTAACCAGAGAGGAGTTTTATCGCTTCTTCCCCACGCTCTCCCAGGAGGATGTGGACTCCCTCTTCCTCGAAATCCGGGAGGGATACGAGAAGGGTTCGGCCCTTCTTCTCGAGGAGGTCGCCGGAGGCTTCCGTTTCACGACGCGTCAGGAGCTCTTTCCCTACCTTCAGGGCTTCTTCGGCCTCAAGAAGGAGCTCCGCTTCTCCAAGGCCGCCCTGGAAACCCTGGCCATCATCGCTTACAAACAGCCCGTCACCATGAGAGAGATCTCCTTCTTTCGGGGGACCCAATCTTCCTACATCATGAAACAACTGCTTGAGGCGGAGCTCGTCACCATCGCCGGCAGGAAGAAGCTTCCCGGCAACCCCCTCCTCTACGAAACCTCCCCGCGGTTTCTAGAGACCTTTGGCCTGAAAGGACTCGAGGAGCTCCCTTCGATGTCGGAGATCCACGATCTGACGAAGAACGGCTGACCTTCTTCACTCCTCCCTGGTTAACAGACCCTCCATCTTCGTCTGCCAGCTCTGAAGAATCCCCTCCATAAAAATTCCCAGAAGAAAACGCGCCGCCGGAGGATCCTTCTTGCAAAGGTCCCAGGAGGCCTTTTCCACATCGCTGCGAAGCCTCATGAGAGCCCCCTCCCACTCTCCGGCGAGACCCCGGAAGGGGAGAATCCTCTCCCCATAGGCCTTATCCAGATACCTCTCCCATCTCCTCTGAAGCGCCCACGCAAGGGTGTGCCGCTCCCTGAGAATCTCGCTTCCGTCGAAATGTTGCTTAAGCAGTTCTTCGTAGGAGTTGGCCGTCCCCTCCCCGCCGACCCCGACCCCCTCGGGAAGGGGGGCTCCAAACCAGACAGGCAAGAAGAAGGCGCTGTCCGGACGCCCGGGAGCCAGCCAGAGAAGGCTTCCGGTCCCTTCGGGGAGGTCTTCCCTAAGATGGGCCACCAGGGCATACTTCGTGGAAGCCGTGCAGATTGTCCGTTGAGCCGTGGTGTTAGGGTTTCCCCTCTTGTACCCGTCACTTTCGTCGTAGTTCGTCCCCTCGTAGTGGTCCCTGAGGAGAGAGGTCAAATCCTCGATTTTTAAAGGTTTCCCCGGCTTGACTGAGAAGGGGAAGGAGCCCTTCTCATCCCAGCTCTTGCCCGTGATCAGGCTGACCCCTCGCCAGCGGCGCAGGGTGTTGACGGAAAAGTCCTTGGGGCTCGGTTGCCCATAGGCTCTCGAAAAATCGAAGGCTCCGTCCCGGTCGGGGTCATACCACCCCCTCTCCCGGGCATAGGAGATCAGATCGGGAGAGCCCATGAAGTTGGCCTTGTCCTCAAGGTTCACCTCCCGATGGACGTAGTGGTTGGGAACGACCACGACCCCGTCGTCGGGGACCCTCTGGGCGACCCACCGGCGGCCTTTGACGACGGCCAGGATCCAAGCCTCGTTCTTGTCCGCGAAGGTGTAGGTCCGTCCCGAAGAGGTGTAACCGAAGGCCTCGATGAGCTTGCCCGCCGTTTCCGCGGCCTCACGACTGCTACGGGCCCTCTCGATGACCAGCCTTCTCAGGAGATACCCCACTCCTCCGTCGGTCACATCCTCCCTGTCTTCCCGGGAGGGGCAGGCGTTGGAGACGACCACGACACCCTTCTCGTTCACGAAGGAGTCCGCGAAATCGATCTCCGGCACTTCGAACCAGAGGACCTCCTGAAGCGTGGTTCTCCCCGCCAGAGGGCCTTTCTCCAAGAAGGGCTCGTCGCTCTCCTCCAGAGTCCGGGAGGGAATCCTACGCAGGTTGAGGAGGTAATCCCCCGGATCGTCCTCGTTGTGGGCCAGGAGAACCGATCCGTCCTGAGTGGCCCGTTTCCCTACAGCCACGGTAAAACAGTTCTCTTTCTCTTGGGCGGCAAGGGAGGAGACCAAGAGAAGAACGACCAGAAGAGAGAGAAGCTTTTTCATGCCCCACCTCACTCACCGGGCCCCTGAGGGGAATCGGGCCGGTCAGATTCTATTATAGGTTTCCCCGGGTGAGGGGTCAAGGGTTGGTCAATACCCAAGACTCTCCACGACCCGGTCTATAGGCTGATCGAAGCGGAGGAAGGTTCTCTCTTGCGGGAAGTTCACGTCCCCCTGGTTGAGGATCACCACCTTCCCGGAGCAGAGCCGAGGAAGGAACCCCGCCGGCTGAACCGTGAGGGACGAGCCCATGACAAGGAAGAGATCGGCGCGTCGGGCCAAATCCTCAGCCTCCGAGAGACCCTCCACAGCCTCCCCGAAGAAGACGATGTCCGGCTTGACCACCCCCCCGCATTCACACCGGAGCTCCTCTCTCTCCCTCAGGGTCTCCCTCATCCACTGGAAGGGATACTCCCTGCCGCAAGCGAGGCAGTGGCCCTTGAAGAAGCTGCCGTGAATCTCCGTCACCTTTTGGGAACCCGCCAGTTGGTGGAGCCCGTCGATGTTCTGGGTGATCACCGCCTTCAGCTTCCCCTCCCTCTCCAGGGCGCTGAGGAAGAGGTGCCCTCTGGTAGGCCGAATCTTGTCGTAAACGGAGAAGAACTCCTTGGCGAAGCGGAAGAAATGGGAAGGGTCTTGACGGAAGTAGCCGATATCGAAGGTCTTGTAGGGATCGTAGAGCCCCTTGGCGTAGACCCCCTCCTTCCCCCGGAAATCGGGAATCCCCGCCGCCGTAGAGAGACCCGCCCCGGAAAGGGCGACAACGAACCGAGCCTCGCAGAGGCTCTCTTTCAAAAGCCGACAGGTTTCCATCATCCTCTATCCTACACCCAAAGGGGGAAGAGGGTACCCCTTTTAAACAGGAGCCCGGACTTCTCTGGGACGAGAGAATCCGGGAGGGGAAAAGGGAATGAAAACCCTTTTTGTTTGACAAAGTGTAGTTATTATGAAACTATTATGAACTTTGTCAACACAGGGTGATAAGAATTGAACAGAATCGTTAAGCGGATCGAGCTTTCTTCCAAGGTTTTTCTGCTGGTAATCGAGGCCCCTTTGATCGCCGCAGAGCGCAAGCCCGGACAGTTTGTCGTCGTTCAGACCAACACAGAGTTCGGCGAAAGGATTCCCCTGACCATCGCCGACGCCGACGCCGACGCGGGAACCATCACCCTGGTAGTCCAAGCCATCGGGAAGACGACCAAGGGGCTCACCTCCATGAGGGAGGGAGAGACCGTGGAGAACCTTCTCGGCCCCCTCGGTTCCCCCACCAAGATCGAGCGTTTGGGAACCGTTGTCTGCGTCGGCGGCGGCATCGGGACGGCCCCTCTCTTCCCTATCGCCGAAGCCATGAAGAGGGCGGGCAACCGCCTGATCTTCATCGCCGGAGCCAAGAGTGAGAACCTTCTCATCATGGAGGAGAGGATCCGGGCCTTGGCGGATGAGTTCATCCTCTGCACAGACGACGGGTCCAAAGGGCGAAGGGGGTTTGTGACGGAGCCCTTGAGGGAGTTATGCTCCCGGGATCCTAAGCCCGACAAGGTCTTCGCGATCGGTCCCGCCGAGATGATGAAAGGGTGCGCGGCGGTTACGAAACCTTTCGCCATCCCCACCACGGTCTCCCTGAACACGATCATGATCGACGGAACGGGAATGTGCGGGGGATGCCGGGTAAGCGTGGGAGGAAAAACGAAGTTCGTCTGTGTCGACGGTCCCGAGTTCGACGGCAACCTGGTCGATTTCGACAACATGATCCTGAGGATGGGAACCTACCGGGAGAGTGAAGAGTCCGACCACTCTTGCCTTTTGGACGCGAAGATCGCCGCCTTCGAGAAGGCCCAAGCCCGTGCCAAGGACCAGGGCCTCTGGCAGGAAGCGGCCCGGCTCCTTCAACGGCTGGGAACGAGCCCCGACAACTCCGCGCGCCTCTCCATCCCCCCTCAGGAGATGCCTGTACAGGACCCCCATAACCGCCTCAACATGCACGAGGTGGCCTTGGGCTACTTCGAAGAGCAGGTCCGACTCGAGGCTCTCCGTTGTCTTCAATGCCGAAACGCTCCCTGCGTCGAAGGCTGTCCCGTGCGGATCGACATCCCCAGCTTCATAAAAGAGGCCGCTCAGGGGCGCTATCGGGAAGCCCTGGCCATCATCCGGCAAAGCAACCTCCTCCCCGCGGTCTGCGGTCGGGTCTGTCCTCAGGAGAGTCAATGCCAGAAGCTTTGTACCGTGGGAAAGGCTTTGAAAGACCCCGACAAATCCGTCGCCATCGGCAGAATCGAACGGTTCGTCGCCGACTGGGAGAGAGAGCACAAAGAGCGGGCAATCCCCCCGGTCAAGGCCTCCACGGGGAAGAGAGTCGCCGTCATCGGAAGCGGCCCCGCGGGCCTCACCGTCGCCGCAGACCTCAGGAAGGAGGGGCACAGCGTCACTATCTTCGAGGCTTTTCAGAAAGCCGGCGGAGTCTTAGTCTACGGGATCCCCGAATTCCGTCTCCCCAAGAGCATCGTTCAAGATGAGGTCGATCTCCTCCTCGCCATGGGAGTCGAATTGAAGAGAAACTACCTGGTCGGCCGAACCAGGAAACTACAGGATCTCCTGGAGAAAGACGGCTTCGACGCCGCCTTCGTCGGAACCGGAGCCGGCCTCCCCAAGTTCATGAACATCGAAGGGGAGAACCTGGTCGGAGTCTTCGCAGCCAACGAGTACCTCACCCGGGCGAACCTGATGAAAGCCGCGGACAGAGAGAATGCGGAAACGCCCCTCTACCCTTCTCGAAGGGTCGCCGTCTTAGGGGGGGGGAACGTTGCCATGGATTCGGCCCGTATGGCCTTGAGGCTGGGGGCCGAGAGCGTCTCCATCTTTTACCGAAGAACGGAGAAGGAGATGCCCGCCAGGCTCGAAGAGATCGCCCACGCCAAGGAGGAGGGGATCCGTTTTTGTCTCCTGGCCAACCCCAAGAAGATTCTCGGCGACCGGAACGGCTGCGTCCGAGGAATGGAGATCCTCCACTACACCCTGGGAGAGCCGGACTCTTCGGGACGAAGAAGCCCTGTGGCCATCCCCGGAAGCGAAGAGATCGTCGAGGTGGACTCGGTCATCGTCGCCATCGGCAACGAGTCCAACCCCTTGATCAAGCAGACGACTCCGCATCTGGAGACCGACAAGTGGGGAAGGATCCTCGTCAACGATGAGTGCCGGACATCCCTGGAGCGTGTCTACGCGGGAGGCGACATCGTTCTCGGTTCGGCCACGGTCACTCTGGCCATAGGCCAGGGGAGGGTCGCCGCCAAGGCGATCAACGAACTCCTCTCCCGCTCGCGCTAGTCCTCCCTCCTCTCCCCTTCGGCGTCTTTGTTGTGAAGGGGAGCCAGGACTCCCGGAAGCGGGCTTCTCTTCTCTCAAAGGCTGGACAAAGGCGTTCTCTTGGCGTAGATTTTGTATTAACCATGAAGAGTTTGGCTGATACCTTGCTTCTTCCCGGCCCCTTCTCGGAAATTGTGATGGGGAACACGGCCCTGGTAAGGGCCATGATGGAGGCGGGGGTTCGCTCCGTCTCTTCCTATCCTGGGTCCCCCACTCCGGAGATCGCCGAGGCGATCGAGGCCCTTCCCCAGGAGAGACGCCCTTTCCGCTTCGAATTCTCCACCAACGAGAAGGTGGCCCTGGAGGTAGCCTTCGGAGCCTCCCTGAACGGACATCTCTCGGTCGTCTTCTTCAAGAGCGTCGGCCTCAACGTCGCCGCCGACACCTTTGTTCAGCTCTCCCTGATGGAACTGACCGGAGGCCTCGTGATCGTTCTCGGGGACGACCCGGGAGCCAACTCCTCCCAGAACGAGCAAGACAACCGTCACTTCGCCAGGATGGCCTACACTCCTCTCCTCGAACCAGCCTCCCCCCAGGAGAGCTACGACTTCTTCCTGAGAGCGGCCCTCCTCTCCAGAAAGCGGAGGATGCCCGTGATCCTCCGCCTCACGACCCATGTCTGTCACGCCAAGTCCCGGGTGAACTTCGCAACCTGGACCCCTCAAGGGAGTCCGGGCGCCCCCCTCTTCAGCCCCTCCCGAGGACCCTACATCCCCCTGGCCGACTCGGTCTTCCCCCTCAAACGACGGGCCCTGGAGAAGCTGCGCTCTCTGACGGAAGAGGAGGAGCTCGTCACCCTCAACAGAACCTTCCAGAACGGAAATCCCTCCCAAGGGGTGATCACCGCCGGCCTTCCCACCCTCTCCCTCCTGGACGTCCTGGAGAGAAGCCCCAAGAAGCCGGACATTCTCAAGCTCGGCCTCGTTCACCCTTTGGAGGAGGAGAAGGTGGCCTCCTTCCTCGCCTGCCACGAGGAGGTCAAGGTTCTGGAGGAGTTGGACGACTTCCTGGAACAGGAGATCCGTGCCTTAGCCCAGAAGAGGGGCCTCTCTGTCAAGATTCTGGGGAAAGAGGATCCTGAGGAGTGGATCGGTGAGTACACCCCCGAGAAGGTGGGAGGAATCTTGAACCGCCTCTGGCCCGAGATGGTTCCTGAAGAGCCCTTCTCCGAAGCCCGTCTCCCCTTCCCCAACCGTCCTCCCCAACTCTGCCCCGGGTGCGGTCACCGTTCCGCCTTCTTCGCTATTAAGAGGGCCCTGAGAGAGGAGGACATCACCGTGGCCGACATCGGCTGCCACACCCTCGGCTCTCTCCCCCCCTACAGGGTCGGTCAGGTCCTTCTCTGCATGGGCCACTCCTGCGGCACCGCCGCAGGGTTGTCACTCTTCAACGAAAGCCGGCGGGTCGTCGCCTTCCTCGGGGATTCGACGCTCTTCCACTCGGGACTCCCGGGGATCGTCAACGCCCTCTTCAACAAGCACAACTTCACCCTGGTGATCATGGAGAACGGAACAACCGCCATGACCGGTCACCAAGACCACCCCGGCACGGGGAGGAACTTCGCCGGCCCCACCGAGAGAATCCCTCTGCGCAGTCTCCTGGAAGGGCTGGGAGTGCGTTCTCTCCGGGAAGTGGACGCCTACAACCAGAACGAGCTCACCAAGGCCATGCAAGAGGCCCTCTCGGAAGAGGGGTTCAAGGTTGTCATCGCCAAGCACCCCTGCATGTTGAAGCTTACCCGTGAGCAGAGAAGGGCCGGGAAGAAACGGAAGGCCTTCGCCGTTGTCGACCCCGAGAAGTGCTCAAGCCTCCGCACCTGTCTGCGGGAGTTTGGCTGTCCGAGCTTCCAGGAGACCGGAGATCGGGCGGAGGTTCACCCGGACCTCTGCATCGGCGATGGCTCCTGTCTCTCGGTCTGTTCGGCCCAGGCCCTCTCCTTGAAGGGCGAGCCCTCCCCGCAAGAGGAGAAGCCGTGAAGAGTCCCTTCAACATCTACCTCGTCGGCGTCGGAGGTCAAGGAATCGGCCTTCTCTCGGAGACCCTCCTGAGGGCGGCGGACTACGCGGGGATCCAGGTCCTTGGAGTCGACACCCACGGCTTGGCCCAGCGGGGAGGAACCGTCTCCTCCCACCTTCGCCTCGGCCCGGGAGCCCATTCCCCCCTGGTCCCCAAGGGAGGGGCGGACATGGTGATCGCCCTGGAGCGGCACGAGGCCTTCCGGGCAATGAACTCCTACCTGAAGGACGGGGGCGTGTTGGCCTACTACGACGCCCAGTGGCAGCCCCTTCCCGTTCGTCTGGGAGGACTCCTCCCCAACGAATCCCTCGTGGTCGACGAGGCCCAGAGACGTTCTCTCCAGGTCCTCCGGGTCTTCAACCCCGGCCTCAAGGACCCCCGGACACAGAACATCGCCCTCCTGAGCGAGATCGCCCGCTTGGGCCTCGTCCCAATGATCGAGAGCGGACACTACGAGAAGGCCCTCGAAGACCTTCTCCCCTCTCCCCTCTTCGAAATAAACCTGGCGCTCTTGCGAAACGGAGCGAACGTCCCCAATACAACGAAGGAGAAGAACGATGAAGCCTAAAGAGAGGCAAGAAGGTTTTCCCCGCCGGGATTTCCTCAAGACCGGGTTGGCCGGCCTCGCGGGTCTCGGCTTTCTTTCACCCCTTGGCGCGCAGGAGAAGGCCACCGGAGAGACTCCGAAAGCGACTCTCCCTCAACGGCTCCTCGGCAGGACCGGGATCTCTCTCCCTACCGTGAGTATGGGGGTCATGAACTCCGACAACCCGAACCTTGTCGCGGCGGCCTTGGACGCGGGAATCACCTTCCTCGACACGGCCCACGTCTACCAGCGGGGACGGAACGAAGAGATGCTCGGCGAGGTCCTGAAAGAACGCAAGAGAGGCTCTTTCTTCCTGGCCACGAAGGTCCCCGGCGGCCCCATGGACCGGCAGACCGGCCGTTTCCTTCCCGAAGCCTCCCCCGACGAGTTCCTGCAACGCTTTGATCTGAGCCTCAAGAGGCTCAGGCTTGATTACGTGGACATCCTCTACCTCCACGGGGTCAGCACCAAAGAGGCAGCCCTCTACGAACCCCTCCTCAAGGCCATGGAGAGGCTCAAAAAAGATGGGAGAGCCCACTGGCTCGGCGTTTCCACCCACAGCAACGAACCCGTCGTGATGGACGCCGTGCTGGAAGGGGGTGTTCACGACGTTGTCCTCACGGCCTACAACTTCCGACAAGACCACAGGGAAGAGGTCAAGGCTGCCATCGCCAGATGCGCGGCGAAGGGCGTCGGAATCATCGCCATGAAGACCCAGGCAGGAGTCTACTGGGACAAGGAGAAGAGCAAGCCTATCGACATGAGGGCGGCCTTGAAATGGGTTCTGGCGGACAAGAACGTCACGACCGCCATCCCCGGCATCACCACCTTCGAGCAGCTAAGGATGAACCTGGAGGTCATGAAGAACCCCGCCATGACCATGGACGAAAGAAAGGCCCTCACCCCTCCCCCCGAAGCGGCGGGCCTCTTCTGCCAGCAGTGCGAAGTGTGCCTCCCCCAATGCCCCCATAACCTTCCCATCCCCGA
>JAMOAD010000281.1 GCA_023621955.1 Acidobacteriota bacterium | reverse complement strand
TACAAGAAACAACTCTGAAGAGGCGAGCCTTGAGAGGGGGCCCGGCGGAGGAACGATGATGAAGGTGATCTTCCACGGCGTCCGCGGGAGTCGTGCCTGCCCGGGTCCCGAGTACCTCGCCTTCGGCGGCAACACCTCCTGCGTGGAGGTGGCGACCGAGAGGGTGAGAGTCCTCTTCGACGCGGGGACCGGCCTCTCCCGGGTCGCCTGCAGAGGGGATTCCCGTCCCATCGTCCTTCTCCTCTCCCACTCCCACTACGACCACCTGCAAGGGCTCCCTTTCTTCGCCCCTCTCTTCGACCCTCAAGGGCCGGCCGTGGAGGTTTACGGGCCTTCAGGGAACAGGGACGGCTTCAAGAGGCTTCTGTCACGCTTCATGGACCCCCGTTTCCTTCCCTTCACAATTGAAGCCTTTGTCAACCCGAAGCTGAGCCTTTCAACCCTCCGGAGCTGTTCGACTCCGACTCTGCTCTTCTCGAAAAAGGGTGTTACCCTTCACTCTCTCCACCTTCCCGCTCATCCCCGGCAGGGGGTCTTCCTCTTCTCCCTCTCCTCGGGGGGACGGAAGGTTGTCTACGCTTCGGATATCGAACTCGACGCCTCCATGGAGGAGAGGGCGCAGCCTTTTCTCCAGGGGGCGGACCTGGCCATCCTCGACTCCCACTACCGGGAGAGTGACCTAAAGGTCGGCTACGGCCACTCCTCTTTCCTGCGGGCCTACTCCTTGACCCGTCTGGCGGGTGTGAAACGAACCTTCTTCTTCCACTTCGCTCCGGAGATGGTCGATTCTCTTCTCGAAGAGGAGAGGGTGAAGTGGTTGGGGAGAGCCGAGATGGCCCGAGAGGGCCTGGAGGTGGAGCTATGACCGTTCATTTTGGGACCGGTGGTTGGCGCGGGAAGATGGGACGGGACTTTACCTTCTCCTCCCTGAGACTCATGGTCCAGGCCTTGTCCGAAGGGGTGAGAAGGGAGAACCCGGAAGGGGAGATCCTTTGGGCCGTTGACTTTGACAGCCGCTACTCTTCCAATAACTACGCTCAAGAGGCCGTGGGAGTTCTCTCCAGGAACGGTTTTCGGGTTTGTCTTCCCTTTAGGGACGCCCCCCTTCCGGCTCTGACCTACCAAATCTTGAGCAACTCCCTGAAGGGAGGGCTCATGGTGACCGCCTCCAACAACCCTCCGGAGTACAACGGGGTGAAACTCTTCGGCTCCGATGGGGCCTCCTTCAACGACAGCAGGCTTCGGGAGCTTGAAAGGGATGTAGAGAGGCTGAAGGAGACCTACAGCTACGTCCCCAGGTACCCACGGCAGGAGCGGGTCGAGCGGAAGGATTTTCAGGGTCCCTATCTGGAACTCCTCAACCGCCAGATCGATGTCGGCCTCATCAAGAGGGCGGGGTTGAAGGTGATCGTCGACCCTCTCTTCGGGACCGCCAGGGAGTATATCGATCGGTTCTTCCTCGAAAACGATCTCTGGGTGGAGGCGATTCACAGCTTCATGGACCCGGGCTTTGGAGGGTTGAACCCGAGCATCTACCCCCAGAACCTCCGAGAGCTTCGGGATAAAGTCGTCGAGACGGGTAGCAACCTGGGAATCGCCATCGATCTGGACGGCGACCGCTTCGGGATTCTCGACGAGAGAGGGAGCTACGTACATCCCAACACGGTGCTGGCCCTTCTTCTCGACTACCTGATTACGGTCAAGGGCTTTCAGGGGAGGATAGGCAAGTCCATCGCCACGACGGCGCTCCTGGAAGATGTGGCGGTTTCCCACGGCCTAGAGGTTATAGAAACCCCTGTGGGGGCCAAGTACATCTCCGGGGCCATTACGAGGGGAGAGATCGACTTCGGCGCCGAGCAGAGCGCCGGCTTCTGGCTCAGGGACCACCTTCCTGAGAAGGATGGAATCTATGGTGGACTCCTCATGGCGGAGATGTTGGCCTTCCGTCAAGAACCCCTCTCCCGGATCGTCAAAGATTTTTCCAGACGTTACCCTCGACGCCGGGTTGGTTGGGAGCGACGCATCCCCCTCTCACCCCATTCCGTTGACATTTACGAGGGCTTTTGTCATAGTAGTTGGGCTGATGCGGAGGGCCGAAGGGTTGCGAAAGAGATGACCGGGGACGGGAAGAAGGTGGTCTTTGACGATGGGAGCTGGCTGCTGGTCCGGAAATCCGGAACCGAGCCCTACCTTCGCTTTTACGCCGAGGCGGGGACCCTTGTCGAGGCCCGGAGGCTGATCGCCCTTTCCATGAAAAGGTGGCAGGATGCCAAAGGGCATTGAGTGGTCGCCGGCGCGCAAGGCCCTTCTGATCTTTTCCTTCTTCATCGTGGTGACCATCGTCCTCACCTCTTTCTTCGGAAGGAGAGGGGTGATGGAAATCTTCCGTTACAAAGACGAGATTCGGAACCTGGAGGTACGGATTGCGAACCTGGAGCGGGAGAAGAAGAGGCTTGAGATCGAGATACGCGAGTTGGAGAACAACGAGATGGCCGTTGAGCCTATCGCAAGGCAGGAGTTGTGGTATATGAAGGAGGGTGAAGTGGTGGTTCTTCTGCGTCACCCCGGAGGTGGTTCATGAAGAGGGAGTCTTCGACTTTACTTGGCCTCTTCTGTGCCCTGTTTCTTCTCTTCCCTTCTCTTCCCCTCTCAGGAGCAGACCTCCCCTTTCGGGTCTTACACATGGGCCTCTCTCAGCCCATCCATTCGGTCTCCTCGGCCTACTTGGAGAGAGGCGTGCAAAGGGCTTCCCGAGAGGGATACGATCTGGTCCTCCTCTCCTTGGATACTCCCGGGGGGCTCGACCGCGCCATGCGCAAGATGATCCAGACGATTCTCTCCAGTCCCGTTCCCGTAGCGGTTTACGTCTCTCCTTCCGGAGGGAGGGCCGCCTCGGCGGGATTCTTTCTCCTCCAGGCCGGCGACATCGCCGCCATGGCCCCGGGGACGCAGACCGGAGCCGCCCACCCGGTGAACCTCTTCGGAAAGAGTGACCCCGTCATGGAGACCAAGGTGATGAACGATGCGGTCTCCTTCATTAGAAACTTGGCCGAGAAGAGGGGACGCGACCCTGCCGGCGCCGAGGCGACTGTGAGAAACAGCCGGAGCTTTACGGACCGGGAGGCTTTGGAAGGCCACCTAATCGATCTTGTCTCACCGACGCTTTCGGGCCTCCTCAACGAACTTCGGGGAAGGCGGATCCGCCGGTTCTCGGGTCTGGAGAGGGTCCTTCCCATAGGAGTTCCCCTGGTGACCTCCTTTCCCATGAACAGGAAAGAGAGTTTCCTCTCCTTTCTGGCCGATCCGACGCTGGCCTATCTCCTCCTCATGTTCGGCCTCCTGGGGGTCTTCGTGGAGTTCACCCACCCCGGAGGGATCGTCGCAGGGCTCTCGGGAGGAGTCTGTCTGATCTTCGCGGCCATGGCCTTTCAGATCCTGCCTATCAACGTCACCGGCCTCTTCTTGATCATCCTTTCGGTGTGCCTCTTCATCGCCGAGATCAAGGTTCAGGGTTTCGGTGTTCTGGGAATCGGTGGAGCCATCGCTATGGTCTTGGGCTCGGTGATCCTCATCGACGCCCCTGTTAAGGAGATGAGAATGCCTCTAAGCTTTGTTCTCCCCATTGCCTTCTTCGTTTGTCTCTGCTTCCTCGGTATCCTTCTCCTGGTCTATCGAACCTACCGCAGGCAGGTTGCGACGGGGAAGGAGGGGCTTGTCGGCGAGGAGGGCAACGCCGTCACCGATCTGTCGCCGTCGGGGAAGGTCTTCGTCCACGGCGAATGGTGGGATGCCCTTTCAGAGGTTCCCGTTCTTCAGGGAGAGCGTGTCGTCGTAATAAAGAAAGAGGGAATGCTCTTGAGAGTGGAACCGAAAAAATGAGTGCACCAGGAGGTGTCCAATGGTTGTAGAGCTCTATATGGTTTTCGCGGTCCTTTTCTTTTACCTGCTCTTCAGTTGCGTCCGTATTCTCAAAGAGTACGAGAGGGCGGTTGTCTTTCGTTTAGGGCGGGTGTTGGGAGGAACCAAGGGCCCGGGGCTCATCCTCCTCCTCCCCTTCGGTATCGATAAACTTGTAAAGGTTGGTCTCAGGACTATCGTTCTGGATGTTCCGCCCCAAGACGTCATCACCAAGGACAACGTCTCGGTAAAGGTCAACGCCGTCGTCTACTTCCGGGTTCTTGAGCCGATCAAGGCGGTCATCGAGGTTCAGGACTACCTCTACGCCACCTCGCAGCTGGCCCAGACGACCCTCCGTTCCGTTCTTGGACAGGTGGAGCTCGACAGCCTTCTCTCCGAGAGGGAACAGCTGAACACGAGGATCCAGACGATTCTAGACAAGCACACCGACCCTTGGGGGATTAAGGTGACCATGGTGGAGATCAAGCACGTTGATCTGCCCCAGGAGATGCAGAGGGCAATGGCCAGGCAGGCCGAGGCCGAAAGGGAGAAGAGGGCCAAGATCATCCACGCCGAAGGGGAGTTCAAGTCTTCGGCTCAGCTCAAGGATGCTGCGGATGTGATCGCCGCCAACCCCGTGACGATCCAGCTCCGTTACCTCCAGACTCTGAGCGAGATCGCCACGGAGAAGAACTCCACCATCGTCTTCCCCCTGCCCCTGGACATGCTGAACCTTATGCTCAACAGAAAGAGCGGGGAAGGTCAATAATGAGAGAGGGTGGCATCCCGAAGGTTGAATACGATATCGGTTTCGTTCAGATCTTTCTCTTCGTCTTGGTGTTGGTGGCTTTACTGTTGATCTCTTTCGCGGCAGGCTTCTATTCGGGGAAACGTTCGGCGGCATCCAGCCTCTCCGCTGGGAAAACTGAGACGGTTGAGCGGAAGGCTCCCTCTGAGAAGGCTTCCCTCCCGGAGAGCCAGAATCCGTCCGCGACGGCTCCGGTCCCGACGGAGAACCCACAACCTCAGGGGGAAGAGGAGACGACAAAGATCACCCCAGGGGATCTCAAGAGCATGGAAGAGGCCAAGGAGACAAAGGCCGCCGATCTTCCGGCCCCTCTCCCGAAGAAGGAGAGTGAGCCTGCCGCCGTCCAGCCGCAGAAGGTTTCTTCGGCTCTCCCCCCTCAAGCCGTCGTCTCCGGGAAGGGGTACTTTGTTCAGATCGCCGCGTTGGAGGAGAAGGATAAGGCTGATGCCAAGGCCGCTCCCCTCCGCCAGCGTTACCCTGTGATCGTCGTCCCCCCTCAGGCGGGAGAGGCCCGTCGGTTTTACCGTGTCCGGTTAGGGCCCTTCCCTTCCAAGGCGAAGGCGGACGAGGTGAAGCGGGAGGTTTCGAAGGAGTATCCAGACGCCATGGTGAAGCAGTCTTGAGCGAACCTCTAGAGGAGTTTTCTCCTTTTTTGGACCGAGACCTCTTAGAGGAGTATGGAATTCTTCCCTTAGCTTACGACAAGGGAAAGTTGATTCTTGGCAGTTACAAGGCCATGAGCCAGGTGGTGCGCAAATCTTTGGAGGAGATTCTCCCCTTCAAGATCAACCTCTACAAGATCGATCAGGGCCTCTTCGAAAGGGAGGTCGAGAGGTGCTTTCACTACCCGGACCCCTTGGTGGTCTACCAGAAGAAACGCCTGATTCTGCCGCCACCGGAGGAGACTATTGTCGAAGAGACTCCGGCGGAGGATCTGGTCCGCTACATCATCACCTCTCTGATCCATAAAGGGGAACGCTCCTTTCGACTGGGGCCCGAACCCGGTGATTGTGCCGGCGGCTTCCGCTTCTTCCCTTTCCTTCATAAAAAAGTGGAGAGCTTCCTGAAGGGTCGGGGAGGGGGAAACCCTTTCCCTCTCCTGCTTGAGGGGAAGACTCTCTACCTCCATACGGTCAGGGAGCAAGGTGGGACTCTTCAAGGGGAGCTCTTTCCTGCGACTCTTTGGTCTTCAGCCGACGCCCTTGTTGAAAAGGCGATGGAGAGCGGCCTCGTTCTTCTTTTAGGAAGAAACACCTACCGTAAGAACCTTTTCCTCTCCCTGTTCCTTCAACGGAGAGGGAGGGGAGGGTGGCTCCTCTCGCCGGCTCCCCTCTTCCGATTCGACCGTTTCAGGACTGCCTCTTTTCGCAACGAGCTCTTCGAGAAGAGTTTCAACGTTCTTCTGGCGAAGAGAGCCTCTCCCATTGTCGTCGATTCTCCCCCCTCTCTCTACTACCCCTTTCTCTGGAGCGGCAAAGAGAAGGGCCGTTTCCTCCTCTCTCTTCCCCAAGAGAGCGAAGAGGACCTAGAGCAGAGGCTGAGAGAGGAGAAGCTTCAACAGGCGCTCCGGGGAGGGGTGAAGGCGGTTCCTATGGTCCTGACCTTTCAGGAGACGGAACCAGGAGAACGGTTCTGCTCTTACCGGGCGGAGATAGGGACCGTGGAGGGGGGACTCTTCAAAACCCCACGACTTCGATGATTTGTTCGGGAGTATAGGTTGACATCCTATAGTGTTTCTGCTTAAGATATTCCCAAATCCAAGGAGGAATGGATGAACAAGCTTGAAGTTGGATCATGGGATGTTCTCGATCTTATCAGAGACAACGCGGATAAAAATTTTGGGCAAGCGGGAGATCTCGACACTGGCGACGCCCTTTCATGTTTTTGCCAAGTGGGAGAGGATTTCTTTGAGCTCTATTACAGCGATTTGGTAGCCAACTATATCGGACACTTTGACAACGAGCCGGAGATGCGGGATGCGATGAAAGAGCGCTTTTCCGAGCTTGGGAGTCAGCTTCCCGAAGAGATCGCCATGGACAAGTCTTTCCTTCCCGACGATGAAGGGTAAGGTCCGGCTTGACCGGTGGCTGAACGCCGCCTCGGTTGCCACCATGATCCCCGTCTCGACGGGGGTTGGTTTCTTCATGGGCTATTTTTTGGACAAGGTCTTTCACTCTCAGCCCTATCTCCTCTTCCTCTTTACCCTTTTCGGGATAGCCGCCGGGTATAAGAACCTCATCACTTTTTTGGCACGAATGGAAAAACGTGAAAAAAAAGAGGCCGGAGAACCTTCCAAGAAGGATTAGCCGGTGTATCCTCTGGCTGACCCTGTTGGGGAGTGTTGTGGCCGGAATTCTCGGACGAAGTCCCCTATGGGCCCTCTCTTTCTTCCTCGGCGGAGGGGCCTTCTGGCTTCTCTTTCAACATCTGCGGAGTCTCTTTGGAGAGGAGAAAGGCCCTAAGGGTGCCTATCTTCTCACGTACCTGCTCCGCCTCTCCTTGATCGGCCTCTTTTTTTATGCTACTCTTCTTGTCTCGAAGTCCTTCTTTCTCGGAGCGGCGGCGGGTTTCATGACGGCCACTCTCTCTTTAACAATTGAAGGCCTACGAGAGATCTTCCTTCGAGGTGAAAGGGATGGAAGAACCGAGTCTCTTTCTGACGGTAATCATCAACAAAATCTTCGGTAAAGTGGTTTTAGCCTTGATGGGGGTGTTGGGAATCCACCCTGCCAACCCTCACGAGCCTATTCCACAACACGTTGTCTTCGTTCTTGTGGTCACAACCCTTGTGGCCCTACTCTTGCGCCTTCTGGCCAGAAAGGTGAATCTGGTTCCCACACCCCTTCAATCCGTTGGCGAGACCATTGTCGGCATGTTTAAATCGACCGTGGAGGACATGATCGGTGAAAAGGGCCGGCCCTACATCCCCGTTATCGGGACCGTCGGTCTTTTCGTCTTCTTCTGCAACATAGCTGGACTCTTTCCAGGGATGATGTCCCCAACCTCCAACTTGAACGTGACCGCCGCCGCGGCCGTCTTCGTTTTTCTTTACTACCATTGGCAGGGCATCAAGGCCCATGGCCTGGGTAAGTATGTGAAACACTTCGGTGGTCCCTATTTCCCCTATCTGGCTTGGCTCTTCTTTCCTATCGAAATCATCAGCCAATTTTCTCGTCCCCTTTCCCTCTCCCTCCGTCTTTTTGGGAACATCATGGGAGAGGACATGGTCATCCTTGTCTTGACCTCTCTCATCCCCTTCGTCGTCCCCTTGCCGATGATGGCCCTGGCGATCTTCACCTCCTTCGTTCAGGCCATGGTTTTTACGCTCCTGACGACCATTTACTTGGCTGGCGCCTTGGAGGAAGAGGAAGAAGAGGAAGAAGAGCCTGCTCACGCCCATTAAAAAAGGAAGCCTTAACCCTATTCCTAATTAGGAGGATAGAATGAAGAAACTCGCTGTGGTTGCCTTGATCCTGGGCATCTTCCTGGCGGTACCCCTTTTCGCAGCCCCCGAAGCGGGAGGCGCTCAAAACGGGACCCAAAACGGAGGATCTCAGGTGATCTATCTGTGGGCCATCGTCGTTGGTGGCGCGGCTCTGACGCTCGCCGCCGCCGTTGGCGCCATCACCCAGTCCAAAGCCATTGTCGCTGTGGCCGAGAGCATCTCCCGGAATCCGGCGGCCTCTGGAGTCCTGAGGACTACGCTGATTCTCGGCTTGGCCTTCATCGAATCTCTCGTAATTTATGTTCTCCTCATCGACCTGATCATCTTCTTCGTCAAGTGGGGAACCTGGTAAGAGAGTGATGAAGTTCCCGGCCCGGGTCTTCTCGGTGGTTCGGGAAACGACCAAACGGTTTTACGGAGACCGTTGTCCCGATAAAGCCGCAACTATCGCTTATTATCTGATATTGGCAGCACTCCCGATGTTGGGAGTGCTGCTTTTTATTTTCAGTCGCTTCTTTCTCTCCGAGGAGGTTCTCTTTCAAACGCTTCACCTCTATACGGAGAATATCTTTCAAGACCTCGACCCCAGCTTCTTTGCCAAGACACGGCACTACGCAGAAATCTTCTCAAGAATGGGCGTCTACGGGCTGATCTTTTCGCTGGTCGCCATTCTCTTCCTCCTCTCGAAGACGATCGACTTCATCAACCAGATCTTCAAGGTCGATAGGAAACCCAAGCACGCCTTCTTGATCAGCAGGCTCAAGGAGATGGGGCTGATGTTCTTCTCCGCCCTTCTCTTCTTCCTCTCCTTTCTCCTGAGCAACTTAGTGGGAGCCTTCAAGAGTTATCTGAGCGGTTTCGAGATCGTCGAGGCGATCGACCCCATGGTGATCGCCCTACTGGACAGCTTTCTGCTTGAATACCTTGTGCCGGCCCTTTTAACTCTCTTTTTCTTCTTCACCGTCTACAAGTACATCCCCCACGTGAAAGTGATAAAGAGAGCCGCGTTTATTGCGGCGTTGGTGGCTACGGCGATCTGGGAGGTGGCGAAACGGATATTTGCCTGGTATCTTGCGAACGTGGCCGTTTACGGAAGAATTCAAGGAACCCTGGCAGGGATGGTCGGGTTTATCCTACTTGCCAATCTGGGTTTTACTGTCTTCTTCTGGGGTGTCGAATGTAGCTTCGTTCTCAACCACATTTTTCTAAAAAGAGCTCCAGAGCGTGAGAGACCACCCCGAATGCCTTCGCAAGGTCTCTCCCGCCGGAGAGAGGGAGAAAAGAAATGAAGCTAAAGGAGCTCTTACTGGGCTTACCTGTCGAAAAGATCGTCGGTGATTGTGAAGTGGAGATTCTCTCCCCGAGGAGTTGGGAGAGGGCGGAGTGCGGGAACATCACCTTGGCTGTAAACCGTCGAATCTGGGAGAGCCGAGAGAGCGTCTCCGCCTCGGCGGTGATTACCGACAGTCGCCTGGACAGCAACTATCTCTCGGGGCGTGTGGGGGGAGGAACCCTTGTTCTGGCGGTCCACCCCCTTTACCTTTGGGCGAAGGTTCTTGAACGTTTTATCGTTCTTGGCGAGGAGACAGGAGTCTCTCCAATGGCCCTTGTCGATCCAACTGCCGTTCTGGGGAGAAGAGTCTCCGTAGGACCCTTCGCCGTGATCGGGCCGAGAGTGACCATCGGGGAGGAGACAAAGATCGGCGCCCACACGGTGGTTGAAAGAGACGTCGTGGTTGGGCGGCGCTGTGCCCTTCACCCCCGCGTTGTGTTGCGGGAGGGGAGTATCCTCGGAGACCGGGTCATCCTCTATCCGGGAGTTGTCATCGGCTCCGACGGCTTCGGGTTTACGCCGTCTCCGGAGGGGCTTCCATACAAGGTCCCTCAACTGGGAAGGGTTCGTATCGAAGATGACGTGGAAATAGGAGCCAACAGTTGTGTCGACAGAGCGGCCCTTGACGAAACCGTCATCTCCCGGGGAGTTAAAATCGACAATCTCGTTCAAGTGGCCCACAACGTGAGAATCGGTGAGGGGACCATCGTGGCGGGTATGACAGGGATAGCTGGGAGCACAACGATCGGGGCGGGATGTCTCATCGGAGGCGGAGTCGGCATAGCCGACCATGTGAAGATCGGTGATGGTGCCATCTTAGCGGCAAGAACCGGCGTTTCCGGTGATGTGGAGGCCGGGGCTAAGATGGCGGGTACACCGATGATGGAGATGCGGGTCTGGCAAAGGCTCTTTGGTCATCTTCGCCGTTTTGATACCCTCCTGGAGAGGATCGAGAGTTTGGAGAAGAATGCCAAGTAGTGCCTCGAAATTCTTATAATACCTTCAACGGACACTCCGTTATAGCTTTCCCTACTTATAACGGACACTCCCTTTTATCTCATTTTCTTTTCCCCTTGACATTGTGGCCTCGCCCCTCTAAACTCGGAATCGAAAGGGGATAGAAGCAAAAGGAACGAAAAACAACCGCTTTCCGTAGGCCCCAGGCCTTCGAAGC
>JAMOAD010000011.1 GCA_023621955.1 Acidobacteriota bacterium | reverse complement strand
TCAAGAAGCGTCTTCCGGGAGTAGTCTTCGAAGGTCTTGGACCAGATATAGACCCCTCTCAGCGAATCGTCCTCCCTTCTCTCGCCCACCGAGGGCTCCTCTCTCTCCAGAAAAGAGGGAGAGAGGGGGAGTTCCCTCGGGGAGATCGTGCGGACTTCGGTGTCGCCGCCGGCCAAAGGAACCGAAACGAAGGGGATCGGCTCTCCGTTCTCCCCGAAGAGGGTGATGCTCTCCAGCCTCTGCCCCTCCTTGACCCTGAGGGGAAGGGAGGATGGGTGGCAGAACACTTTCAGGTTTCGCCCCGAAAGGATTGTTTTCACCGGAAGGGCCGGTCCTTGATCGTCAGCACGACCCTCCCCCTTTGGGGCTGGAACACGCCGAACCGCGAAGGGAACTCTCCGGCAGTAGAGGGAACCAAGCCACTGAGAAAGGCTCTCATCGGCCTCCCCGAGAGGTAGACTCAGCCCATAGGCGCTGCCTCTCCCGAGAGCCCTCTCCACAACCGCCCCGGTGCCATCCTCGAAGAGAGCAAGGCCCCTCCCCTCCCCGGGAAGATACCCCAGGGTCTCTCGCTCAGGCAAGGGGACGCTGCGCAGGAATGGGGCATCCAAGGTTTCCATTCCCTCTTCTCCCCTCCCGACCCAGGTCAACCGTCTCCTAGAGGAGGAGAGTCTGAACGAAGAGGCGCCGACCAAAGAGAGGAACCCCCGGTCGGGGTGAAAGACGACCAAAGTTCCCCCCCCCGCGACGTACCTCCGCCAGAGCCCCTCATGGAAAAGCGATTCTTCCTGGTCGCCTTGAAGGAAGACTATTGAAGCTTCCAACGCCTCTGAGAGGTCATCGCTCTTTCCATAGGGGATAGCGGCTCGCTCCAAGACTCTCTCGATCCCTGCAAGCCCTTCAGGCGTGGCCGCCCCGGTGAAGAGAAGGGCCCCTCTCTCACTCCCGGAGGAGTAGGGGGAGAAAAGAAAGAGGGAGCAGAGAAGGACTGTGTTCAAGGGAGTCCTGGCGGGAGGGATCATTTTTCTCTCACCGCTCCGGCTCTCCCCTCTTCCAGGGATGGCGCTTCTTTCGATAAGAGGCGACTATTTTCCCTTGGCACCGGTTTTCTCCCAGGAAATCCACCGTTCCATATCGTGAAAGGCCAGGCTCTCGACGCCTGTGACCTGCCGAACCTCGGCCGTGAAATTCTGTAACTCGGAGGGGGAAGAGAAATCGTTGGGCCGGAGGATGAGGAGCGTACGCTCCTTCCCCCTCTTGACGAAAGGCACTAAGGTGTTGCCCATTTTTTCAGGTTTCGTCTCACCGTATGCCATCACCCCGACCTTGTCGACAGTGCTGTAGAGCCGCTCCAGGGTTTGCTCGGGAAAGTGTGGGGACAAGGCGGCGGAGAGCTCCCACCCTTTGGGAATCCAGGTTCGAAAGTGGGAGAGAAGATCGGTTAGGGCCTCGGCTAAGGGCACGCTCTCCCTCTTCCAGCGGTCGAGGGTATGGGGTTCGATGTCCGCATGGAGACCGTCAAAAGGGAGAGAGGCAATCTCCATCACCCTCCGGTGGGCCTCTTCCAGCTTCGCGGGTTTCAGCCACCCCGTATCGGTGACGACGGCGTAGACGCGGACCCCTTGGGAATGGCTCTCTTCCAGAAAAGGCAAGACCCTCTTCGCCTCGATCCTCCGAGGGAAGGAGAGGAAGATCTCCTTACAGCCGCTCCTTTGCGCCTCTTCGAGGATTCTCTTTCCTCCCCTCTTGAGGAAGGTCTTCGACCAGACAGAGATCCCCCTCCAGGGGCGCTCCTCCTCTTTTACCGTGGTGGTCACCGCGATTTCCGGATAAGGCGGCGGAAGGGGGGAGAGGTAGGGAGTGACCTTCTCCTCTGGGAAGGTCCGGAAGATTTGGGCAAGTCGGATGGCCAACTGCTGTCGGATCTCCAGAAGCTCTATCTCCACATCCAAGAGGCTGCGGGCGTTCTCGTAGAGGTCACTCCAAGAGGCACCCTGCGAGTTCAAAGAGAGCTGTCCCTTCAAGCGGTTGATCCTCCCCACCAAGACCCTTCTCTTGCCGAGGAAGTGAATGAGATCGTCCAGCTTGACTTTGTACTCATAGTACCTGTTCAAGGCCTCCAGGGCCTCGGCGTTGTGTTGCCTCTTCTGGGTCTCCTGCTGCCAGAGAGTCTCGGCTTTCCTGGCGTTTTTACGGC
>JAMOAD010000292.1 GCA_023621955.1 Acidobacteriota bacterium | reverse complement strand
GCCCCTCTCCTGTCAGGAGGAGGGAGAGGAACCTTTCGGGGGCCTCGTTCCAGAGAGAGAGGGAAGGCGGGAGGTTCCTCTCTCGGAGATGGCTCTCCATGAGCGGGTGAAAGGGGAAGCACCCCTCTCCTATGGCTGAGGAGAAGAGTCTCAGCTGTGGGTCGCCGCTCTCATCAGGGATTCCTTCGTGAAGCCACCGGAGGGGAACCTGAAACATTCTGGTCGCCGCACCGGAGGCGGGGACGAACTTGCTGAAGCGCCCACCGGAGGCCGCTTCGTGGAAGGCTTTCAGGTAGAGAGGCTCTGAATCCCTTTCGATCCTCCGGATACCGTTTCCCAGAGTGGCCGGTGACTCCAGGAGAAGGGGAGAGATCCCCTCCCGAAAGAGTCTCAACTGGGACAGGAGCGCCTCCGGTGTGATCCCCCTCTCCTCCATCTGGGCGAGGTCTCTCTGAGAGAAATCGACGCTCCTCATGGTTTCGCACTCTCCGAGGGGGTTCCCCGACCAAGGGAGTCGGTGATCTTCTGAGTGAAGAGGGACATCTCCTCACCGAGAATCCTGCTGAGGAGGGCGATGAGGCTCTCCATCTTGCGCCCCTTCAAAGGCTCTTTCCTGTCGAAACTGTGGGAGACTACGGGGCGACGGGTTTGGGAGTCGATAAGATCCATCGACATCTCCAGGTGGGCCCAAGAGTTCTTCCCCATAACGTTCTCCTCAATCGCGGCAAGATGGACTCTCAGAAGGAAGTGGCTGCTCTCTTGGCTGAAGGATCTCTCCACCCGCGAGAAGAGCCGCGTAGCGGTGAAGTGGTTGAAGAAGAGCTCTTCCAACATCTTGCCGGGACGTTGAACCCAGAAGTCGTAGGTGTAGTAGTCGAGTCGGAAGGGGGAGGGACGGTAGATGACCCTGTAATCGTTGTAGATTCTCTCGGTATCGACCTTCTCGATCTTCACGCTCTGCGGGAGGGTGGCGGAGCCCTTGACGCCGATCAAGGCGGTGGGGGAGAGCTGGAAGTACCGCTTCGAAGGGGAAGAGGAGAGGCACCCTGAGAGGAGAAGGGCGCAGGTGCATGGGAAGAGGATCAAGAGACGCCTCATGGTCTCCTCCTTGTCTCTTTCTTGGTCCTGACCAAGGCGGTGGGATCTTCGTTGAGTTGCCTGGCGAACTGGGAGATGTCTTCGAGGGACTCCTTCAGGCTTGTCAGGGAGGAGTTGATCTCCGTCGACTGAGCGCCCAGGGTTCCTTGTAACTTGTTGATCCCGTCGTGGGTCGTCAGGATCAGTTCGTTGAGCCTGGTGACGACCCCTCCCATCTCCTTTTCGGAGAAGCGGAGGGTCAACTCCTTGAGAAGTTTCTCCGACTGGGCTAAGAGTTGGTCAATCTGACGGGATTCGGCTCGGTTCTTCAAGGAAGAGGAGAGCTCCGAGAGGTTGACCGAGGTCTTTTCCAGATTCTGGCTGATCGTATCCAGCCTGTTTAAGATTTCGGAAAACTGCTCCCTCTTTGAGGCGAGTACGGACTTGACGCTCTGGGAGCTCGCTTGAATATTCTTCAGGAAGAGGCCGATATTCTCCTGGTTCTCCGGTTTCAGGAGGGTGTTCACCCTCTGAACCGCCAGTTCGACATCCGACACGATTCCTTCGGCCCTTTCGCCGAGCCCGGGCGCCGTGGGAATCGTGCTGTTGGGCTTGATCCTTTTCGCTTCGTTGGTTCCTCCCGAGAGCTCCACGTACTTGATCCCCGTGATGCCGCTGTATTGGAGGCGGGCCACCATGTTTGTCTTGGCTGGGAAATCCTTACGGAGGCTGACTGTGACCAGAATCGAGTTCAGATTCTTCGGGTTGATGATGATCTCTCTGACCTTTCCGACCTCGACTCCCTGATATTTCACCGGTGATCCATGGCTTAGCCCACTCACCGATCCCAAGAAGCTGATCTTGTAATCCTCGGTCTTCTTTTCGAATTGGGGGGAGAGAAAGATGACCAGAGAGGCCATGACGAGAAAAAAACCGAAAACCAGAAAGAGTCCCAGACGAAAACGCTGTTCTTTACTGATCATCTTGTGCTCCTTGGGCAAAGAAGGCTTTTAAAAACGGGTGTTGGCTCGTTTCCCCCTCTTGCAGGCTTCCTTGAAAGAGGAGTCGCCCCTCTTCGAGAGCGAGGATTCGATCGGCGATTCTCCGGATTGAGGAGACCTCGTGGGTAACCACCACGAAAGAGGCTCCTAAGCGGTTTTTCAGATCCAGAATCAGGTCGTCCAACCCCCTGGCTGTCAGAGGGTCGAGCCCCGCGGAGGGTTCGTCGCAGAGAAGGACTTCCGGGTCCAGGACCAAGGCCCTGGCCAAGGCGGCCCTCTTCTTCATCCCTCCGGAAAGCTCTCCGGGAAGCTTCTCTTCGGATCCTTGCAGGCCTACTTGGAAGAGCCTTGCCGCCACGATGCTCTCCCCGATGGGGCGGGGAAGGTGGGGAGAGTGGATCTTCAGAGGAAGGGCGACGTTCTCTGCCAGGGAGAGGGAGTTGAGGAGGGCCCCGTTCTGGTAGAGGACCCCTATGCGGCGGTAGTGGGCGTCCCATTGCGGTTCGGTGAAACGGTTCATCTCTTCCCCCTGAAAGAAGAGGCGACCTTTTCGAAGGGGGAGAAGCCCGAGAAGGGCCTTGAGAAGAGTCGATTTGCCACAGCCGCTTCGGCCGAGGATGACCGTCACCTCTCCCGGGGGAATGGAGAAAGAGAGGTCCCGAAAGATCGGAGGAGAGTCTCTGTACCCGACCGTGATGTTGTGACCTTCGAAGAGAGGGGGCTTTTCCATGTCAGAAGTAGAGGAGAAACGCGAAGATACAATCCAGCAGGATGATCAAGGCGAGGGAGAGAACGACCGCTTCCGTCGTAGCCTTTCCGACCTCCTCCGCGCCGCCGTGGGCTTGGAATCCCTTGTGGCCGCTACAGATGACCACGGTCCAGCCGAAGACCCACCCCTTGATCAGACCGATCGCGTAATCGGAGAGGAAAACCACCGTGAAAAGCTCCTTGATGAAGGCGCGGGGCGGAATGTTGGAGTAGAAGTACCCGACCGCCGTGCAGGCTAAGATGCCGACAAAATCCGCGATCGTGATCAGCAGAGGCATGGCCAAGGTAATGGCGAAAAGGCGGGGGAGCATGAGAAAGCGCACCGGGGTTATGCCCATCGTCTTGAGGGCGTCGATCTCTTCCATCACCGACATGGTGGCCAAGGCGGCGGTGAGGGAGGCTCCGACCTTCCCCGCCAGGATGATGCAGGTGATCAAGGGGACGAGTTCCTTGACCATGGCAATGCCCACCAGATCGGCCAGGTAGAGCTCGGCGCCGAAGATCTTCAATTGGGCCGCCGATGTCAGAGAGATGGTGATCCCCACCAGGACCGCGATGAGAGTCACGATCGGGAAAGAGTTGTACCCCATGGAGAAGAGCTGTTGAACGGTGTCCCCTCTGTGGAGCCCCCGGCGTCGGAAAGGGTACTCTAGGAGGTAGTAGAAGGTGTCCGATCCCAGTGTGATGAGACGAACGAAACCCTCCCACCCTTTCACAAGGTGGCCTCCCAACCCTTCGATGGCCCCTCGGTAGGTGAAAGGCTTCGAGGAGAGAGCGTGTTGCAGGGGAGGAGGGGAGGGGAAAAGCTCCAGCGCTCGGGCCTGATCTGGGTTGAGGCCCTCTAGGGAGAGTCTGGGGTAGGTTCGCTTGACCCACCTCAGGAGGGCGGCTCCGGAGGAATCGATGGTTTCGACACCTTCCGCCTTCAGAGAGCCTTGGGTCTGGGGGGACTGGGAACTTATGGTGGAAAAGAGGGAGGGAACGGTCTCCAGCGTAAGCTTTTGGGGTAGACGAAGCAGAAAACCCTCTTGGCTCCTCTTCATCCGATCCCTCCCTCCGGGAAGATCAATTCCCGGTGACTCCCATCTCCTCGAGGAGGTTGTTGGCTCCGCCGACCCGGGAGGTCACCCAGAGGACGTACCGGATATCGACGGCTATGGAACGGCTGTAGAGGGAGCTCCAGGCGTAATCGTTCACCGTAGCCTCCCAGGCCCGGTCGAAGTTGATGCCAACAAGCTCACCCTTGGCGTCGAGGACGGGACTGCCGGAGTTGCCGCCGGTGGTGTCCATATCGTAGAGCATGGCGACGGGAATGTCCTTCAGCTTTGAACTGGCGAAAGGTCCGAAGTCTTTGGCCTTCCAGAGTTCAACGGCTTTGGCCGGTGTGTTGTAGAAGGGTTTTTCCGCTGTCTTTTCGACTACTCCGGCGAAAGTTGTCAGGGGTTCGTAGGTCACGGCGTTCCTGGGGGAGTAACCGCGGATACGGCCATAGGTAAAGCGGAGAGTGGAGTTGGCGTCCGGAACGAAATCCCTCTTCATCCACTCCATCCGAACGTCGATGAATTTCGCGTAAAGGGTGTCAAGCTCCCCGTTCTGCTTCTGTCTTGTCTCTTTGAGCTTCTTGTAGGTGGGGTAGAGGGCTCCCGCCAATTGGAGAAGGGGATCCCTCTGTTTCGTCAAGAGTTCGGGGGGTTGTCCTAGGAGCTTGAGTGCGAAGACGGGGTCCTTGAGCCGAGTCTCCCGGATAACCTTGGAAACGAAAGCCTTAAGAGCGTCCGGGTCCTTCCCCAGAGGGGCCAGGGCGGGAATCGTTTGAGAAGACGGCAGAGAGGCCGCCTTGATCAACCGCTCCGTCAGGAAGGTCTCTTCGGCGGGAAGGTAGACATTTTTCAAGGAGAGCTCCAACCCCGCCCGAAGCCTGGGAAAGTTCCTGTCCATGTAGGGGCCGTCCCTTTCGATGTCCGGTTTTGCCCTTTCCGCGGCGGCTTCCTGAAGGGAGAGGGCCGTGGAGAGCAGAGTGGAGGAGCGCAGGAGGGAGTCCAGGGTGGAGGTGTAATCGCTCTGGTTCCGGATCTCGGAGTAAACGTTCTCAAGGTCCTGTAGAAGGCTTCCGTAGAGTCTCTTTCTCTCCGGAGAGGCTAAGATGAACTCCTGGAGCCTCTTTTCGTCTTCCCTCCACTTCTTGACGAGGCCAAGGCGCTGAAGCCCCGCCAATTTACCGCGGTAGTTCTTTGAGCCGTTGGCCAACCCCTTGATCCTTGAGGAGAGTTTGAGGGCCGCCTCGGGGTTCTTCGAGGACATCTCCTCCATCTGGGCGATCCAAGATTCGGAGAGTTGGGCGCTGGTGGGCATTCTTACCTCCTCTTCGTAGGAGAGGTAAGCGGCGCCCATGTGCCGGTAGGTTCGTCCGGGGTAACCGAGGATAAAGGTGAAATCACCCTCTTCCACACCTTTGGGGTTGACCTTGAGGAACTTGCGGGGCTTGTAGGGGATGTTCTTGTCGCTGAATTCAGCGGCTTCACCGTTGGGAGCCACGTAGGCCCTGAGGAAGCTGAAATCCCCTGTGTGACGCGGCCATACCCAGTTGTCGTCCTCTCCGGCGAACTCTCCTATGGAGCGAGGGGGGACATAGACGAGCCTCAAATCCTTGAGGTAGGTGTAGAGAAAGAGAACATAGCTCTTCCCGCTGAACATTTCGGCCACTTCCGCACGCTTGCCGGGATTCTTCTTCTCCGCGTCGGCGACGATCTCCTTGATCCTCTTCTCTACCGCTTTCGTCCTTGCCAGGGGTGACATTCCCGTTTTAACGGCTTTCAAAACCTGGGCGGAAACATCCCGGTAACTCTCTGTGATCCTTACCGTATAGCCCTTGGCGGGAATCTCTTCCCTGCGGGAGGTAGCAGTGAAGCCGTCGGAGACATAGTCCTTCTCCTGGGACGAGGCGGCCTGAACGGCGCCGAAGGCGCAGTGGTGGTTCGTGACGATCAGGCCCTCAGAGGAGACGAAAGAACCGGTGCATCCTCCTAATTGGACTATACCATCGATCAGGCTGACTCCCTGGGGGTTGTAGATCTCCTGGGAATCGATCTGAAGCCCTTTGGAACGGAGGTCAAGTTTATGCAGTTCGCTCAGGGGCCACATCCCCTCGTCGGCCCGAAGGGGGAAGAGGAGAAGCGTCAAGAGAAAGGGGAGGAAGGCTTTTTTCATCGTATCACCTCGGATTCACGGGGAGCGGCCTTCGAAGGGCCGGAAATGGCTCCTCTCATATCCATAGGTGTAACACACCCGACCGCGAGAGTCAACGAAGTCAGGGCTGAGGGTGTGTCAGCAGGGATGCGGCGGCTAAGAGGGCGCTTCCCCTGGAGATGATACTCTCGTCTACACGAAAAGAGGGGTTGTGGAGGGGGGCCAGGATGTCTTGGGCGGGGTTTCTGTTCCCCAAGAGGAAGAAGAGACCCGGACAGTGTTCAAGGTAGACGGCGAAATCCTCGGCCAGGAGCGTTGGGGCCGCCTCCAGAGGTTCCAACAGCGGTGAAAGTTCGTCGCGGGCTTGAGCCGCCAATCCCGGAGGGTTCACGAGGACAGGGTAGGGGGGGCGGAAGAGCCGGAAGAGGCCTTGGCACCTCCAGGCGGAGGCATAGTGGGAGGTGAGCTCTTCCATTCTTGCCAGGAGTCTGCGGCGAAGGTCAGGGCTGAAGGTCCTCAGCGTTCCTCTCAGGAGAACCCTCTCGGGGATGACGTTGTAGCTCTCTCCTCCCTGGAAGGTGGGAACCGAGAGAACCGCCGGCTCGAAGGGATTCCTCTCCCGGCTCATGAGGGTTTGGAAGGCGCCGAGAAGTTCACCGGCGGGAACCGTCGGGTCTTGGGTCTTGAAGGGTTCCGCCCCGTGTCCTCCCCGCCCGAGGAGTTCCGCCTCGAAGCCGTCGGAAGAGGCGAAGGCCGCCCCAGAACGGAGAGAGGCCTTTCCGCTGTCGAGCTCCATCCAGACGTGGAGGCCGAAGATTCTGCAAACACCCTCCAAGGCTCCCTCTTCCACCATCCGTTTGGCACCGCCGCCACCCTCTTCACCGGGCTGAAAGAGGAGGCGGATTCTGAAGGGAAGGTCTTCTCCGAGATCAAGCAAGAGCCGGACCGCACCTAGGAGTACGGCCATGTGGACATCGTGACCGCAAGCGTGCATCTTGCCCGGGTGTTGGGAGGCGAAGGGCCCCGCCGGTTCTTCCAGGGAGAGGCCGTCCATGTCGGCTCTCAGAGCGACGACCGGCGTGGAACGGGTGGGACCGAATTCGCAGAGAAGTCCCGTGCCGGCGATCCTGCGGGAGGAGATGCCCATCTTCTTCAGCTCTTCCCAGAGGAGGGAGGAGGTCTTCACCTCCTGAAACTTCGTTTCCGGAATCTCGTGGAGCCTCCTGCGGAGGTCAACCGACCAACCGTGAAAGGCTTCCGCCCTCTTGAGAAGTTCCGAAGGGGAGGGAAGGCTCATTTCACTCTCTTAAGGATAATCCAGCCTCGAGGGGAACTCCCTCCCTCGGGATCGTAAGGGATGATCCGGATCATGCCGACCGGGAGCGAGAAGGCGCAATCCACAACGCCTCTTTCCACAAGAACGCTCCGCCTTTCCCCTTGGGCGGGAGAGACTCCGGGGGCGGTCAGTGTGAAGGGAGGCTCCCAGGCGTCTCCCATCTCCTTGGCGATCCGTCCAAACTCCTCCCCCTGAGCGATCCGTCCGAGGACTTTTTGGAGGCGCTCCAGCGCCTCGGAACGGGGCCGTCCGGAAGGAAGCCATGGGCCTGGTTCCACGGCGACAAGGATGGTCTCAACGGTAACCCTAACGGGTAAAGAGGAACGGTTCTTCTGAACCTCTGTGGGGAGAATCTTCTGAAAAACGAGAACCGAGAGGAGAACAAGGGCTCCCAGGAGGAGAAGGGGGAGAACGATCTTCCGGACGAACCTCATAGAGAGAGTATACTCCCGAAGAGGAGGGATGCTCAAGGGGCTATGGATTCGGGGCTCTCTCTCAGAAGAAGCCCGCTCGCCGCGGCCAGGGCGAAGAGGAGCGGCCACAAAAGGAGGGGAAGAGTCTGGTGGAAGACGAAGGTGGAAAGGGGAAGGGGAAGAAGAAGGGAGAGAGAGTAGTGGAGAGGGCCGACGGTGATCAATTTCCCTTTCCTGTAGGCCATCTGGAGGGAGAGGAAAGAGAGGAGGGAGAAGAAGAGATAAAGGTACAGCCAGGGGGATTCGAAGTAGAGGGAGATCCGGAGGCCGAAGAGGGAGGTGAGGGCCTTGAGGAGGAGAACGATCATGGCGGCGGAGTAACCGGAGACCGACGCCCAGAGCACGGCCGCCTTGGAGGGGCCAAGCACCTTCAGAAGGGAGAGGGGAACCAGGGGAAGGAGGGAGACGAAGAGGAGCCGGAGGGGGTGCAGACTTCCCTGAACACCCTGGGAGGGGAGGAGGGGAACCAGGGCGAGAGAGAGGACCACCAAGAGGGCCAGAGCCCTTTGTCGGCCTGAAATTCTCTCTTTCAGGAGAAGGCCTGCCCCGAAGACGAGAACAAGGATTCCCCAACCCGCCATGGCGGAGACCGTGGGGGCCGGGAGGGTCTTGAGGGCCATGGTTTGGGGAACCACGCAGAGGTTGGAGAGGAGAAACCCGAGGAGCCAGAGGAAGAAGAGGCGTCTGCGGCGGCCCGTGGATAGGTGCGCCTCTCTGAAGGTCCAAGGGATCCCGAGCTTCATGAGAAGGAGGCCGCTTGAGAGGAGGGTGTACGCCCCCAGGGCTAAGATGAAGGGGACCAAGAGGTTCACTCCCTTGCCGGCGAGGGGGCGAGGAAGAAGAGCCTTCCCTTTTGTTTCATGACTCCGGCGATGGCCTCCGCCCTTTCGCCGAACCCTGTGAAGATATCCGCTCTTCCTGGGCCCTTAATGGCTCCACCTGTGTCCAGGGAGATGAAAAGGCGAGAGAAACGGCGCCAACCGAGGCATTTTCCTTGAGAATCGAAGAGGGGCTCTTCGGTTTCCAGGTAGACCGGAACTCCCAGGGGAAAGAGGGAGGGGTCGATGGCAAGGGAACGGTAGGGGGTCAGGCAGACACCGGTTGCTCCCAGAGGACCCTGGGCGACGGTTTCGAAGAAGATGTAGGAGGGGTTGTAGGCGAAAATGGCGTCTCTCTCCTCCGGATGGGCCTTCAGGTAGGCTCTCAAGCTCTGTAGGGAGATCTCCTCAGGTTTGAGAAGACCCCGTTCCTTGAAGAGTCGCCCGATTGGCTTGTAGGGGAGGCCGTTCTGGGCCGCCACATGGATTCTGACCTCGCCTCCGCCGTCCAGGGAGATCACTCCGGACCCCTGAATGTGGAGGAAGAAGAGCTCCACAGGGTCTTCGACCCAGGCGAGTTCCAACCCCTTGCCCGCCAAGGCTCCCCTGTCGATCTCTCCGCGGGAGTAGTAGGGGAGGAGGCGGCCCTCCGGGGTGACCCGGCCCCTGATGAGGCGAGGAAATTCCCGTGGAAGGGGCGAGGCGGAGAAGTCTTTCGGGTCGACCTCTACGAGATCGTCGGGACGACGGTAGAGGGGGTAGTGGAAACGGGGGTCCTGAGAGAGGCTCCCCTTGAGGGAGGCCTCGTAATAACCGGTGAAGAGGACCTGCTTGGCGGCGGAACGGTAGAAGCGGAACCTCTCACGAAGGTACCGGAAAAACTCCTCTCCCAAACCCTCTTTGGTGAGTCGGTCCCTCATCTCCAGGAGAGCGCCCCTCATCCTCTCCCGGGAGACTCTCTCCCGGCCGAAGAAGACCGAAGGGGGGGCTGAAGGGGATTGCCAGTACTGGATTGCCTGGTTCAACACTTCGGCCAGAGAGGAGGAGCTTCTGTCGTCGGAGAGGCTCGGAGGAGAGACCTCCGTCAGAGCCCGTTCCCGTGTCCATGGTTGGGGTTGGGAGCGCCAAAGAGAGAGGAGAATCAGGGGCGCGGCCATGAGGGCTAAGAGGAAGAGGATCTCAACCTTTTTTTTCATTCTCAACGTCCGAAAGGTAAGGGAGAAAAGGGATGAGGGCCATGGCGGGGAGAGAGGCTAAGAAGCTGATACCAAAGAGGGTTGCGTAACCCCACCTCTGGGCTATGAAGCCGCTTAAGACACCGGCAACGAGTCCTCCCGCGCTCATCAACCCCGAACCGATAGCGTAGTGGGTGGCTTTGTAGGAGGGAAGGCAGAGCCTCATGAGGTAGACCATCAAGGCCGCGGTTCCCAGGCCGCTGCTGAATTGGTCGAAGCCGTGAACCGAGGCGACCGCCGCCAGCTGAAGTGGAGAGGCTTGTAGGAGAGGGGTCGTCAATCCGGTGTTGGCCTGCAGGAGAGGGACCAAGGTCCGGGCTAGAAGCATGTAAACGAGGTTGGACCCGTTCTGAAGGAGGAGAAAGGGGGTGAGTGTCTTTCTCAACCCGTAGCGTGAGATCAGCCACCCTCCGGCGAGAGCGCCGAGGATTGACAGGGGCAGGCCTATGAAACCGGAGATCCAACCGTAATGGACCTTGAACCCGAGATCGATGAGGAAGGGGGAGACCATGGTGGACATCATGAACTCTCCTGGACGAAGAAGAACGATGAAGAGAAGGAACACCATGGCCCCGGGACGGTCCACATAGGTTAAGAAGGCCTTCGAGTAACTGGATCCCTCCCGAAGGAACCTGCGGGAGAGAGGTTTCCTTAAGAGAGCCGCCAGAAGGAGGAAGAGGAGGAGAAGGAGGGTGATCCCCTGAGCCGGCGAGAGGGGAAGCTTGAAGGGAAGGTGTCTGAAACCCCAGACCGCCGCCGCCGAAAGGAGGATGACTGACCAGAGGGGGCGGCTCTT
>JAMOAD010000134.1 GCA_023621955.1 Acidobacteriota bacterium | reverse complement strand
AAGAAAAAGGAGTGTCCGTTATAAGGAAAGGCCGAAACCAAAGCCGAAGCGGAGGCCGCCCAGGTCAAAGTCCTCCCCTTCTACAGTATCGGAAGCCTTCATGTAGGACAGTTCTCCGAGAAGGGAGAGGGGACCGGAGAGTTTGTGGACGAGCCCGCATCCCGCTCTCAACCCTATTGCCGTTCCCGAAGCCTTCACTCCCATCCCCTCTTCTTTGTGGTGGTCTGCGAAGAGACCCGCTTCCAAACGAAGCTTCAGTGTCTCTTTCAGAGGGATCTTATAGGAGAGGCCGAAACCGTAGAGGCTCTGCTTGGATTCGATGGCAAGGCCCAAAACAGCACTCTTCGCATCTTTGGAGAAACCGCTGTAGGAGCCCCAAAGGGAGAGGCCTAAGTGAAAACTCTTCTCCACACGAATCTCTGGGAAGAACGCCGATGAGCCATAAAGATCCCTGAAGTTCGAGTCTGCGGGACGGAAAAGGTTCCCTGTGACGGCTATGTTGAGCGTCTCACAGGAGAGAATACCGCTCACACCCAGAAACACCAAGGCCAGGAACACGATGCTCGCTCTCTTTCGCATCTTCACCTCCCGTAGAGGAAAAGCCTTAGAAGGCCTTCTCCTTTTTTTATTCTACCACGTCTTTTACAAAAAGTTCCAAAAGTTTAAACAGAATTACCGCCTTAACACCTTTGTCAATCGACTCTATCAAAGGTCCATAAGAGGCCTTCTGCCATCTCAACATAGAGAAAACCTCGCACTCGTCTTTGACGTTTATCCCGAAGGTAATCCCTGGTGCTCCTCTTTAGGAAGATAAATAGAAGACGTAGACCTTTCCTGCTACCTTGCCTCACGGCACGGCATGGTCAACTCCTATGTCGAAGCAATAGCCTTGAGCAAAGGGCGAGGTCCAATTCCGTTTTGTTTTGTAAGGCTTCGAGCACTCCTTGCCCGAATTTTACTCTTGAAACCTCTGAACGGCATTGCGGATGAGTTCGGTGTTGCTTGTTATCCCGAGCTTCTCCTTCAAACGTTGTCGATAGGTTTCCACGGTCTTTACGCTGATGAAAAGGGACTCAGCAATCTCCCTGGTCTCCCGCCCCTGACCGATGAGGGCAAAAACCTCAAGTTCCCGATCCGAGAGGTAATCCCCCCAACATCCCCGCGCCCCTGAGGCATGGAGCCCAACAACCAGGTCCGGGCTCAGGTAACGGATTCCGGAGAGAACGCTGCGAATCGCCTTGACAATCGCCTCGGAGACTTCATCCTTGAGGATGTATCCATCCGCCCCCGCTTTGAAGGCCCTCTCGACGATATGACGCTCCTCATGCATGGAGAGCACAAGGACAAGGAGAGTGGGATACTTCTCTTTGAACATCTTGATCAGCTCGATCCCACTGACACCCCTCTTGAGGGAGATATCGACGATGGCGAGCCGAGGGCGCAGCCTCTCGACCACCTCCATGGCAGAAACCGCATCCCGAGCGGAACCAACAACACCCAAGTCTCTCTCTTCCTGAATGAGTAGGCGGATTCCTTCGGCCAATATCGGATGATCGTCTACCACAACCACCGGGACAAAGCCGTTATCCCTCTTTTCGTCCATCCATACCCTCCACTCTCAGCGCGAAAGGCGAAGCTTTGAAAGAGATCATTTTACATCAAAGAAGTGTACAGCGCACCTCCGTTCCTCCCTCCTCGACGTTTATGACGGAAAGTTCGGCGCCGATGATTCTCGCCCTGTACTCCATGATCCTCAACCCCATGGATTGGGATTTATGAAGGTCTTCCGAGAACCCTTTCCCCCAATCCCGAATTCGAAGGGTAATCCCCCTCTCTTCCGCCTTCCAGGAGAGGAAGATCCTTTCCGTCCCAGAGTGGCGAACGGCGTTCAGAACAGCCTCCTGGGCGATAAAGTAAAGGTTGGTGAGTACGAGAAAATCCGTAGGGCTCTGCTCCTTGTCAATCTCTCTCAAACAGGGAATCCCGTAATCGTCCTCTACCCTCGTGGCGATCTCATCGAGGAGAAGGGGGACACCCCCGGCGGAGAGGTTGACGGGAAAGAGCCCTCGGGCGATTCTCTTCGTCTTGGCCACCGCCTCTTTGAGCCTTTTCTCGATCTCTTCGGTTTCGCCACGGGGAAGTTCCGGAGCTGACTTAACAAGAAGGCGTAGCTTGATGGCGATCTCCAAAAGATCATGGCTGAGCCCATCGTGTAGCTCCATCCCAACCTGGTGGCGGATCTCCTCGGAGATTTCCACCATCGCCTTCTCCGTCTCCAACCGCCTCTTATCACGGGCCCGGTAGGCCCGCCTTCTCTGCCAGAAGAGGAGGCAGAGGGAAAAGACCCCCGTCAGAATCAGCAAGAGCGTGAAGAGCGTGGTTCTCCAGAAAGGAGGCTGGACATGAATCCTCAGGAATGTCCCCCGATCGTTCCACACACCATCCCGGTTGGAGGCGGTCACCCGGAAGGTATACTTCCCCGGTGCAAGGTTCGTGTAGGTGGCCATCCGGTTGTCGGCATCGGTATAGTTCCAATCCCTGTCAAAACCTTCCATCTTGTAGGCGAAACGGTTTTTCTTGGGAGAGCCGTAATGGAGGGCGGAAAATTCCAGGGAAAAGACTTTGTGACGGTAGGAGAGTCTCAGGATTTCGCCGCTGTCAAGGGGTGCCTTCAAAGGAGAGTCCGGACCGGGAGTGATGACCTTGTTGAAGATTCTGAAGCGGGTGATCACCACGGGAGGCACCGAAAGATCCCTGCGAATCCTGTCGGGAAAGAAGACGTTCAACCCCTCTTGGCCCCCTAGAAGGAACTCCCCTCTGCTTGTGATCAAGGCGGCGGAGTTGAACTCGTTCCCTTGAACTCCGTCGGATTCGTCGAAACGGGAAAACCGTTCGGTCCGGGGATCAAAGCAAGAGATCCCTTTGTTGGTTCCCATCCAGAGCTTTCCTTGAGGATCTTCCAGAATGCTGTAGACAAAATCACTGGAGAGACCCTCGCGAACGCGGTAGACCCGACATTGGCCGGTTCTCTTGTCGAATCGGTTCACTCCCCCTCCGGCAGTTCCGACCCAGAGGATATCCGGATTCTCTTTCGGCTCCAAAAGGCCCAAGATCGAAGAGTGGCTCAGCGTTCCTTCGGCACCGGGTTTTCTCAGATACCTGACGCTTCTTCCGGTACGGGGGTCAAACCTGTTGAGGCCGTTCTCGGTACCTACCCAAAAGTAGCCCTCCCTATCCCGGATCACCGTTCTGATCTTGTTGTTGCTCAAGGAAGAGTCGTCTCCAGGATGGCTGACATGGTTGATGAACCTCTCACTGCCTTCAACCCAGCGGCTTAGACCGCTGGATGTACCGATCCAGAGGTTCCCATCCGAATCTTCCAGAATCGATCGCAGGTTCCCGGCCCCCACGGAGGAGGGATTTCGGGGATCGTGGAGGAAGCTGTGAACCCGCCTTCTCCTTCTGTCCAAGAGCATGAGCTCCCCGTCGCCTGAGCCGACCCAGAAGCGCTCCCTCCGATCTTCGTAGATGGAGAAGATGCTGCTTGCATAGGGGCTCTTCAACAGGTCTTGAAAGGAGACAAACCGTTCCCTCTCCCGATCGTAGCGGTAGAGCCCACCGACATGGGTCCCGATCCAGATCGTCCCCTCCCGATCTTCGTAAAGCGTCTTCACGAGGTTGCTCTGGAGGTTGTCTCTCTCGCCGGGCACGCCGTAGACGTGGAGAAACCTTCGGCTCTTGGGGTCGAACTTGTGAATCCCCTTGACATAGGATCCCGCCCAAAGGACTCCGGTCTTGTCGACAAGGAGGGAGAAGAAAGAGTTTGTGGCCAGGCTCTGAGAGAGGGAGGGGTTGTGTTGATAAAAGACCACCCTTCTGCGGGAGGGATCGATGGAGGCGATCCCCCTTCGACTGGTTATGACCCAGAGAAAGCCCTCCTTGTCCTCGACAATGGCCCTGGCGGAGTAACCCGATAGGGCGAGAGAGGGCACCTGGGGAAAGAGAGGGTGAAGGAGGCCCGTGGAGGGTTCGAAACGGAAAAGCCCCCGCTCCGTTCCTACCCAGTAGACCCCTCGGGAATCTTGAAAAATCGACAAGACTTTGTCACCCTTCGCCTTTCCTTCATCCCCTCCCTTCCAAAGAAGAGGGTAGAAGACCGCCGCTCTTCCCGGAGAGGTCAACCGGTAGAGGCCATCCCCTCCTCCTACCCAGAGTGAGCCCTTCCGATCTTCGAAGAGCGCATTCACCGGGCCTTGCTCTTTCTTCGTCCCGAGCGGAATACGGATAACCCTTTTTGCACAAAGGTCCATGCGGTTCAGCCCCGACAAGGTCCCCACCCAGAGAGTATCCGGATCAGAACGGGATGAGAGGAGGGAGAGAACCGTGTCATCCCAGAGGCTCTCGGAGTTTTTCGGATCTCGAAGGAAACGCTGAAAGGTTCCGCTCTCCTCCCTGTAAAGGTTCAGCCCACCCAAGGCCGTTCCCGCCCAGAGCCTCCCCCTGCTATCTTCGGCGAGGGAGAGGAGAAAGTTCGCCCCTAGGCTGTGGGGATTCTCCGGATCATGTCGGAAGACCTCGAAGGAGTAGCCGTCGAAGCGGTTCAACCCATCCTGTGTCGCCGCCCAGATGTACCCGTGGTGGTCCTGGAAGAGGGCCCGGACGGAATCCTGGGAAAGGCCGTCCTCCGTGGTGATCCTCTCAAATTTCAACCTCTCCACCCATCCCCAGAGGGAAAAGGAGAGAAGGAGGAGAAAAGCTCCGGCGAGAGCGAACTTTTTCCCCTGCATCACTACACGCTCTTGACCATGGGAAACTATAGCGGAAAACCGTCGCCAGGGGAACTGCTCCTCTCCTCTAGCGACGGCAGGCCTTATTCGTAACGGAGAGCCTCTATGGGGTTAAGGTCCGACGCCTTCTTCGCCGGGTAGAGACCGAAGAAAATCCCCACCATTGCGGAAAAGCCGACGGAAACGAAGAGGGTCGACGGGACGATCACCGTGGTCCAGGAGGTGACGGCGCCGACCACAAGGGTGGCCCCTACCCCCAAGACAATCCCGATGAGCCCTCCCACGATGCTGATCACGACAGCCTCTACAAGAAATTGGACCAGAATGTCCCGACTCCTGGCCCCGAGGGCCATACGGACTCCGATCTCCCTGGTCCTTTCCGTAACCGAGACGAGCATGATGTTCATGATCCCGATTCCACCGACCAGCAAGGAGATGGAGGCAATGGAGGCGAGAAGGATCGTCATGACCCTGGTGGTCTCCTCGGCAGTCGAGGCGAGCTCGGTCTGGTTGCGCACGGTAAAATCATCATCCTCCCCTTCGTTGATCTTGTGGGACTCCCTGAGGATTGTCCGGATCTCTTCTTGGGCCGCCGGGATTTCGGCGGTGGAGGCGGCGCTCGTCAGAATCTGAGAGATGAAGCGGGAACCGCTGAGGCGATAGAATACCGTCGAAGAGGGGGCCAAGACAATGTCATCCTGGTCCATTCCCATAGAGTTCTGACCCTTTTCCGAGAGGACGCCGATCACCTTGAAGGGAACGTTGCGGATACGAACCTGTTGGCCCACAGGATCATTATCAGGGAAGAGGTTCTTCACCAGGGTCTGGCCGAGGATGCACACCTTCGTCTGGGAGCGGACGTCCCCCTCGGTGAAGAACTCCCCCGAGGAGAGGGGCCACTCCCGGATGGAGAGGTAGTCCGTAGAGACGCCGTAGACCGATGTGCTCCAGTTGCTGATCCCTCCGATCACCTGGGCCCCGGTTCTCACCACCGGGGAGATTCCCGTAAGCTTCGTGGATTCTCGTTTCAGCTTCTCCACATCGTCGAAGGAGAGCCTGGTGAAGGACCCCCCTCCCATGGAGACTCCGGCTTGGCGGAAGACCCCAGGAAAGACAAGGACCAGGTTCGTTCCAAGGCTGTTGATCTGCCCCTGTATGCTCGCCTGTGCCCCTTGGCCTATGGCAACCATGACGATCACCGCTCCGACCCCTATAATGATCCCCAGCATTGTCAAGAGAGTCCGCATCTTGTGCTTGATGATCGACTGGTAGGCGATACGGAAAAGGTTCGCGCTCCTCATCACTCCTCCTCGGCAGGCAGTTTCCTGAGCTCTTCGTCGGCATCCCGGGGAACGGAGAGGCGGCTCTCCCTCAGAATCCGCCCGTCCTTCATCTCGATGATCCGTTTGGTGTACTGCGCCACGTCCGGCTCGTGGGTGACCATGATCACCGTGACCCCCTGACGGTTGAGGTCCTGAAAGAGGGCGAGAATCTCGAGACTGGTGCGGCTGTCCAGGTTTCCCGTAGGCTCGTCGGCGAGAATCAAAGAGGGCTTGTTGACCATGGCCCTGGCTATGGCCACCCTCTGCTGTTGCCCACCGGAAAGTTGGTTGGGATGGGAGAAGATTCTCTCCCCGAGGCCGACCCTGGTTAAGGCTGTCGTCGCCCTCTCCTTCATGTCGTCGATCTTCTCCCTCCTGTTGTAGAGGAGAGGCACCAGAACATTCTCCTGTGCCGTAGTCCTCTGGAGAAGGTTGAAGCTCTGGAAGACGAAGCCGATCTTGCTGTTACGGATATCGGCCATCTGGTCCCTGTTGAGAGTGTGAACAGGGACCCCGTCCAGGAGAAAGCTCCCCTCTGTGGGGTGGTCAAGACAACCGAGAATGTTCAGGAGGGTGGACTTACCGGTCCCGGAAGCCCCCATGATGGCGACAAACTCTCCTGAGAGGATCTCCAGGTTCACGCCCCGAAGGGCGTGAACCTGAATCTCCCCGGTATCGTAAACCTTGGTGATGTCCGTGAGGGAGATGACGGCTGGGGTTGTCATTCTCTCCCCCCTCACATCCCTCTGGGAGGACCGCCCGGGCCTGGGCCAGGACCTCTCCGAGTCGGCTGGAAGGGGTTGGTCACGCCTTCGCTCTCCCCCTCCAAGACACCCTTGATCACCATCATGCCTTCATAGATCTTGTCGCTTCGGATCTCGGTCATCTGACCGTCCGTGGCCCCGAGACGAACCGGTGTCGCCTGCAGTTCGCCCTTCTTGTCCAAGTACCAGAGGAGGTTGATCTTCTTGGCCATTCCGTTCCCGTTGAGGGAGCCTCCCAGGGGAGAGCCCTCTCCCCTCCGTCCGTTGTTTCCGTTGCGGAGAGCGCCGCCCTTTTCGGCGCCGTTCTCGCCCCTTCTCTGGGCCAGCCGTTTGCGGAAGGTCTCCATCATCTTTGTGGTGGCCTTAAAACGGAGCACCCCGTTGGGAACCTTCAGAACCTGTTCCGCCTTGGCGGTAATGAAGTCGACCGTCGCGGTCATCCCCGGAAGTAGAACGTTCCCCGGATTCTCGACCTCCACGACGACGCTGTAGTTGACCACGTTCTGAACCGTCGTCGGAAGAAGCCTCACCTGCTTGACCTTTCCCATGAAGGTCCTGTCCGGATAGCTTTGAACGGTGAACTTCACCTGTTGCCCCTCCTTGATCTGCCCCACGTCTCCCTCGTCGACGTTCGCCAGAATCTGCATCTTCGAGAGGTCCTTGGCGATCTGGAAGAGAACCGGAGCGGAGAAGTTCGCCGCCACCGTCTGCCCGGCGTTTACGTTCCTGGCGATGACGATTCCATCCATCGGCGAGAAGATGGACGCGTAGGAGAGGTTGAGCTTGGCCCTGGAGAGGTTGGACTCCTGAGACTTGAGGTTCCACTTGGCGACTTCGTAACTGGCCTTGGCCTGGTCGAGTTCGCTGTTCGACTTGACCTTCTGTTCCACAAGATATTTCACTCTCTTGTAATCCTGTTCGGCCTGGATGTACTGAGCCCGGGATTTTTGAAGACTCGATTCCGCATCCAGAACGGCGTTCTCAAGGAGTGAACGGTCCAGAGTGGCCACAAGCTGTCCCTTGGTGACATGATCGTTGTAATCGGCGTAGAGCTTATCGATACGCCCGCTGACCTGGGTACCGACGTCGACGGTCTCCACGGGGTTGATCGTTCCCGTAGCGGAGACCAGGGAGACGATATCGCCCTTCTCTACCGCGACAAGCTGGTAACTAAACTCCTGGGATTTCTCTCGACCGTAAAACCACCAAACGCATCCCGCAACGACAGCCAGGATGGCAATGGCGACGAAGACTTTCCTCATGGGTCAACCTCCTCATGGTTGCGACTCAGTTTAGGAATACCCTTGAGAGAGAGAAAATCCTTCGAACCCGAACGCTCTTTTCCCCTTACTTTTTTCTTTGTCATCCCCTCTTCCACACGATTTCCAAACTATAGTGTGGTATACTATACCACTTTCAACTTTAACCGGTGACCATGGAAGAGATAGAACTCTTTACAGCGAAAAGCTCTAAGGTTGTCGACAAGACCCTCAAAGTGTGGGAGCGGGAGTACAAGAAGGGCTTCTTTCCCTTCCTGATCCTCTTCCTCTTGCGATGCAAAGAGGGGTACGGTTACGAGATCGCCACCCGCCTGCGCAAGGCGAGTCTCGAAAGGCTCCGCTTCGAGTACAGCTCCATCTACCAGATTCTCAAACGCCTCGAAAAGAAGGGCTTTATCCTAGGAGAGTGGAGAGAGTCACCCGCAGGGCCCCGGCGCAAGATCTACCGCCTCACCGAGATTGGAGAGGCGCTTTACGATCGCTTCTACCAGGAGGAGATCGTCCCTCTGACCATTCTGATCGCCAACGTCCGAGGGAAGGAGGAGAACAATGAATGAACCCAGCCTTGTCTCTATGCCGACCCTCACGATCGGTAAACTCACCGCGTCCGTCCCGATCATCCAGGGGGGAATGGGGGTAGGGATCTCCCTCTCCTCCTTAGCCTCCGCAGTCGCCCGGGAAGGGGGGATCGGAATCGTTGCCGCCGCCGGGATCGGGATGCTCGAAGAGGATGGCACGACAAACTACGAAGAGGCCTGCACGCGCCGTCTTAAGAGTGAGATCAGGAAAGCTAAGGCCCTTGCCGGCTCCCAGGGGATCATCGGCGTCAACATCATGGTCGCCCAGTCGAACTACAAGGATCTGGTGATGGCCGCGGTGGAGGCGAAAGCGGATCTGATCGTCTCCGGAGCCGGCCTTCCCCTCTCCCTCCCCGAATACACCCAAGGTTCGGAGGTGATGCTCGTTCCCATCGTCTCCTCGGCCCGTTCCGCCCATGTCATTCTCAGGAGGTGGTACGAGAGGTACGACCGCCTTCCCGACGCCATCGTCGTCGAGGGTCCCCTCGCGGGTGGTCATCTAGGGTTCAAGCCGGAGGAGCTCCTTGAGGAGACTCTCACACTGGAGAGCCTTCTTCCAGGGGTTCTGCAAGAGGCTGAAACTTTCGGGAACCTCAAGGGGGTCAAGATCCCCGTGATCGCCGCGGGAGGAGTCTTTTCGGGCGAGGACATCCAGAAGTTCCTCCGACTGGGGGCTTCGGGAGTCCAGATGGCAACCCGTTTTGTCGCCACCGAAGAGTGCGATGCCTCTCCGGCCTTCAAACAAACCTATATCAACGCCAGGAAGGAGGACATCGTCCTGATCAAGAGCCCCGTCGGCCTTCCCGGCCGGGCCATCAACAACTCTTTCCTCCGGGAGATCTCCGAAGGTCTCCGGGTTCCCCTCCGTTGCCCTTTCCACTGCATCAAGACCTGCAACGGCCAGGAATCTCCTTACTGTATCGCCCTCGCCCTGGTACAAGCCTTCCACGGGAAGTTCAAGAACGGCTTCGCCTTTGTCGGAGCCAACGGCTATAGAATCAGCGAGATCGTCTCCGTCAACAGGCTCATGGCCTCCCTGAAAGAGGAGTACCAGAGGGTTGTCCAGAACCTGGAGCTCTTACCCCCCCTTCTCTCGCCGATCTGACACCCGGTTCTCTTCCAGGAGACGGCCTCCTCTTGAGGTTCCGGAGACCGTCTCTCCTGAAAGGGGTTCGCCCCTCCCTTAAACCTTCGCCCAATACCGGCTTCCATCCCTGGTCCTATCGAGAAAGCCGTACTCGATCAGGTAGCGGCGCAGGATCACATAATCCGGGTAGACGGCCTTCAAAAGTTCGTTCACCTCTTTCTCCGTGTACTCCCGCCCCACCTCGAAACGCTGAAAGATCTGCCGTAAGACGATGACCTTCCGTTTCTCTTTCAGAGGAAACTTCAAGAGAGGCCCTTCGAGGCCTTCGGGGAAGTATTTCTTCAAATAGACCTCGTTCTCCTCTTCGGTGATATCGAAGCGTTCGTCCACCATCTTGGCGGTCTTCGGAATCTGGAGGACCTTGGGAAGACCCTCCGCCCCCTCCTCCGCCAGCTCCAGAATGGCCAGAAAGATCTTCGATTGCCGTCCCCGTTCACGCAGAGCGAAGCGATGGTTCCTCACGGTGGAAGCGCTCCCTCCGCCCAGCTGTGCGGCGATCTCCTTGGCTCCGAGCCCCTCCCGAAAAAGGGTGAGAAGCTGTTTCTGAAGCTCTGTCAGCCCGGTGAACTTCTTGTCCAACCCGAGGAGAAACTGGAAAGCCGATCCGTGTTCCTGGGCAATGTGCCGCCGCATCGCCTCCTGGGCGGTAAAGTAGCGCCCTTCCAGGGGAAAAACCTCGTCAGGCGAGTAGTTTCTCCCGCAGATCAGGCAAGTCAAGCCTCCGGTACCCTCATCGGCATACCCCCGCTTGAGAGATTCCAAGGGGGATGACCAGAAGAGTTCAGAAAGATCTTTCATGTTGTCCTCCGTCTATCT
>JAMOAD010000297.1 GCA_023621955.1 Acidobacteriota bacterium | reverse complement strand
GTGGTGGCCCGCTCAGGTTCAGCTGATCGGGAAGGACATCCTCCGTTTTCACGCTGTCTTCTGGCCCGCCTTCCTCATGGCGGTGGATTTGGAGCCTCCCAAGAAGATCGTCTCCCACGGGTGGTGGCTTGTGGACAAGGAGAAGATGTCTAAGTCCAAAGGGAACGCCCTTAATCCTGAGATTCTCATGGACAAGGTCGGCCCCGATGGGATCCGTTACTTCCTTCTGAGGGAGATCCCCCTGGGAATCGACGGAAACTTCTCCCACGAAGGGTTCTTCCACAGGGTGAACTCCGATCTGGCCAACGATCTGGGAAATCTGGTCAACCGCATCGGTGGAATGACGGTCCGTTACTTTCCCGAAGGGCTCTCCCTTCCGAAAAAAGAATTGGACCTTGAAAAGGAGTACGATGAGTTGCGCAGGCTCTTCGTGGAAGACTTCGAGGAGTGCCGTATCAACAGGGCCCTGGAGAAACTCTGGGGCTACATCAACCTCATGAACCGTTACATCGTTCAGAAGGAGCCCTGGAAACTCTCCAAGGAGGGGAAGAACGAGGAGCTCAGGGATGTTCTGGCCTCACTCCTGATCGCCCTGAGGGGGGTTGGGTTCCTCCTCTATCCGGCCATGCCCTTCACGGCCGGCAAGATCCTCGCCTCCCTGGGAGTGGAGAAGACCCCCTCGCCCTCTTTCGGCGGTCTTAGGGAGGGTCTCCCTTCAACATGGAAGCTTCAACCTCTCGAGCCCCTCTTCCCCAGAGTCGACGTGGAGGAGTTTCTGGCCGAGAAGAGTGAGATAGACAAGGAGAAAAAAGAGAAGATGGAAGAGAAGAGAGAAGAGAAGAGAGAAGAGAAAACGGCTCCAGCAGAGGCACAGCCCCCGAAAGAGCTGATTTCAATCGATGAATTCCGGAAGGCGAAGATGGTGGTCGCCCAGATCCTTGAGGTTAACGACATCGAGGGAGCCGATAAACTCTACCGCTTGAAAATCGACCTGGGCACAGAGGTCCGGGAGATTCTGGGGGGGATCAAGCTCTCCTACTCCCGGGAGGAGCTCGTTGGGAAGAAACTGATCGTATTGACCAACCTGGAACCCCGTAAGATCAGAGGGTTTGTCTCTTCGGGGATGCTTCTGGCCGCGAACGTGGAGGGGAAGGCGACGATCGCCTTCTTCCCTGAGAACGTTCCCGTCGGTACGCCCATCACTTGAGGGGAGGAAAGGTGAAAAACCGAAGAGGGATTCTTGCGGCTCTTCTCCTTTGTCTCCCCCTTCTCCCCCTTTGGGGCGAGACCGGGTCTCTATCGTTCTCGGTGGGGAACCAATGGTCTCAGGATGGGTATGTCAAGGACCTTTATGGGGTAAACTCCCTCAGATACAACCTGGAGCTTCAGCTGAACCTCTGGAAAGGGATAGGCCTCTTCGGAAGGTACGGTCGGGCCTCCCAATTCGGGAAGACCAGCCTCTTGGGAGAGGAGACCGAGTTAACCATGGACCCCGCCGTGGTAGGACTGAAGGTTGGCTCCACGGTCTTCGTCAAGGGTGGGGCCCTTTGGATGCACTTCCGGGAGAAGTCCGACCGTTTCGATTTCAAGGACAATGTCCAGGGGTGGTACGCCGGAGGCGGAGTGCGTCTGAAACTCTTCAAACCGGTCGCCTTGGCTGTGGAGGGAGGGTACTCTTGGGCGGATTACGAGAACTCCTGGGGAGAGACCTTGAAGCTGGGGGGAGCGAGCACCGACATCTCCCTGGTCTTGATCTTCTGAGCGAAGGGGGACAGGTTCGGCTGTCCCAAGGGGGTGACCATGAAGAGAATCACCTTGGGTAAGAGCGTTATCGGCGAAGGTCGTGCCTTCCTTGTCGCCGAGGTAGGGATCAACCACAACGGGAACCTCGCCCTGGCCAAGGAGGCGGTCACCAAGGCGAGGGAGTCCGGGGCGGATGCGGTGAAGTTCCAGATCTTCAAGACCGAGCTCTTCTACTCCCCAGACCATGAGGGGTTTTCTCAGACCGGCGGGGATGTCTTCAAGCTCATGAAGTCCCTGGAGTTGAGAGAAGAGGAGTGGAAGGAACTCAAAGCCCACGCCGACAGCGAGGGGATTCTCTTCTTCGCCTCTCCCCTCGATCCATGGGCCTTTGCACTCCTTGAAGAGATGGACGTGGAGCTCTACAAGGTGGCCTCCCTGGACCTGACGAACCTCCCCTTC
>JAMOAD010000009.1 GCA_023621955.1 Acidobacteriota bacterium | reverse complement strand
GCGATCTGGGTGACGATGGTAACGATCTTGAAGTCCATGACCTAGAAGGATAACAGAGGGGGGGGGGCTTTGTCAACGGAGAGGGCGTGAGTCCAGGGGAGAGAGGGCCCTTACGCCCTCTTCTTGACAATTCTTTAGGGGAGGGTAGAATGGAGCCATGAAGCTGGACGGCGAGATTTTTCTGAGCGAGATCCGTCAAAAGCGGGTCATGGATAAGAGGGGACACTCTCTGGGGACTCTGATGGACCTCTCCGTTCGGGCGGGAGAGTCTTTTCCCCTGGTCGAGGGTTTTCTCGTGGCCCGGGGCAAGGAGAGGTTCCTCCTCCCCTGGGAGGAGGTGGAGGTTCTCAACCGAGAGCTTCTCCTCTGCCGTTCCAACGAGGGAAACGGGTACCCCCCTCCCCCCACCGAGGGGATCTACGCCTTCCGGGACCTCATGGACAAGCAGATCGTGGACATCAACGGCGCCAAGGTCGTTCGAGTCAACGACGTCAAGGTCAAGGAGATGAAGGGGGAGCTGACGATCATCGCCGTTGACGTCGGTTTCCGCGGGTTGCTCAGAAGGATGGGGGTGAAGAGACGCCTTGGCCGTTACTGGAAGGGTCTGGTCTCCTCGATCCCCTACAGGTTAATCGGTTGGCAGTACATCCAACCCCTGGAGCCGAGCATCAACCACCTTGTTCTTAAACTCTCCAAGGAGCAGACCGTCCATCTCCACCCATCGGAGTTGGCGGAGATTCTCACCCAGATACCCGCGGAGAATCAGGACGCCCTCCTGGACTCCATGGATATCGACAAGATCGCCGACACGATACCCGAGATGGACGACAAGAACCAGGTGGCCCTGGTAGAGAGGATGACCACAGAGAAGGCGGCGGACATCCTGGAGGCCATGTCCCCCGACGACGCGGCGGACATCCTGGGGGACCTCTCGGACAAGAAGGCCGAAGAGATCATCGAGGAGATGGAGGAAGAGGACGCCCAGGAGGTCAAGGACCTCCTCCAGCACGAAGAGGACAGCGCAGGCGGTCTCATGACGACGGAGTACTTCGCCGTCACCCCCTTCACCACCGTGGCGGAGACCTTCTCCCAGCTCAGGACCGAGCTGGAGGATGTGGAGACGATCAACGACATCTACGTCATCGACGAGGGGGAGCGTCTCATGGGTTCCTTGACCCTGCGGGAACTCTTCCTACGCAACGGCGAGGACAAGGTCGCCCAGTTCATGCACCGAAGGCTGATCTTCCTGACCCCGGAATCCGACGGCATGGAGGCGGCCCGGATGATGGCCAAGTTCAACCTTCTCTCCCTTCCGGTGGTGGACAAAGAGAAGCGCCTCTTGGGGATCATCACCGTAGACGACATCCTCGAGTTCCTTCTCCCTTCCGTCAAGAAGCGAAAGAGGTTCTGAGATGGTCTTGCCTCTGAAGAGGGGGCTGAAGAGGGTGGGGCTCTTCTTGGCCATCCTCGGTCCCGGCTTTATCACCTCCACGGCGGACAACGACGCCGGAGGAATCGCCACCTACGCGGTCGCCGGAGCCCAAGAGGGGTATGGGATGCTCTGGGCCCTCCTCTTGATTACCCTCTCCTTGGGGGTGATCCAAGAGATGTCCGCCCGGATGGGGCTAGTCACGGGACAAGGTTTAGGGGGGCTGATCCGGGAGAAGTTCGGCGTCAAGACGACGGTCTTCGCCATGGGGCTCCTGCTCTTTGCCAACCTCTTCGTGACGATCTCCAACTTCTCCGGTGTCGCCGCTTCTCTGGAGATCTTTCACATCCCCAGGTATGTCTCCGTCCCCCTGGCGGCGGCCTTGATCCTCCGCTTGATCATGAAGGGGAGCTACCGCTCCATCGAGAAGATCTTCCTCCTCTTCGCCCTCTTCTACTTCTCCTACGTCGTCTCCGGCTTCTTGGCCAAACCGGTGTGGGGAGAGGTTTGGAAGGGCTTTGTTCCGGCCTTCCGTTTCTCCTCTCCCGGGTACCTCGCCCTCTTCATCGCCTTCGTCGGTACGACGATCACCCCTTGGATGCAGTTCTACCTCCAGAGTTCGGTGGTGGACAAACGACTCACCGAAGAGGACCTTCCCTCCTCCACATTGGAGGTCTACATCGGGGCCTTCTTCACGGATTTCATCGACTTCTTCATCATCGTCGCCACGGCGGCGACCCTCTTCAAGAGCGGCGTCAGAGTGGAAAGCGCCTCCCAAGCCG
>JAMOAD010000167.1 GCA_023621955.1 Acidobacteriota bacterium | reverse complement strand
ACCAGGATGGAGCTCCTCTCCCGAAACAAGAACGCCTACATCCGTCCCTCCCCTTCCGGGGGCGTCCTCGGAGGAGTGGCCCGCAAGAGCAGAGAGACCATGCTTGTCTGCGAAGCGGCCGGCTTCGACGTGATCTTCGTCGAGACCGTCGGGGTTGGGCAAAGCGAGATCACGGTCCGTTCCATGGTCGACATGTTCCTCCTCCTCCAGATCGCCGGCGCCGGCGACGAACTCCAGGGGATGAAGAAAGGGGTCATGGAGTGCTCCGACCTGATCGTCGTGAACAAGGCCGATGGAGACAACATCCTCAGGGCCAACGCCGCCAGAGCCGAATACGAGAGGATTCTTCACTACCTTCACCCCTCAACGGAAGGGTGGATTACAAAGGCGCTTACCTGCTCGGCCTTGACGGGAGAGGGGATCGAAACCCTTTGGAACACGATCTCCCGTTTCCATGAGACCACCCTCGAATCCGGGGTCTTCAGGAGACGAAGGGAGCGACAGAGCATCGAATGGGTTCACGCCATGATCGAGGAGCAGTTGAAGAGAGACTTCTTCAACCATAAGAGCGTCCGGATGAACCTTCCCATCGTCGAAAGGATGGTCGTTACGGGGCAGATCTCCCCTACCGCGGCGGTGCTTAAACTTTTCAAGCTTTTCGAGGACAAGGACGTTTAGATCGTCTATCCCTAGCGAGGTCAACTATGTGTGGAATCTTTGCCATCGTTTTCAACCGGAGCCGCTCCGACCTCGGCTCGATTCTCTACAAGGCCGCATCCCGTCTTCTCTACCGGGGCTACGACTCCGTCGGGTTCGCCACGTTGGACGCTCAAGACAAGGTTGACCTGCGCAAGGACAAGGGAAAGCTGGACGACGTAAACCGGGAGCTACACCTCTCACAGATGCAGGGAGTCCGGGGGATGGTGCAACTCCGATGGGCCACCTTCGGCGCCCCCTCCAAGAAGAACTCTCAACCCCATAGAGGGTGTCGGGGAAAGATGATCTCCGCCCACAACGGAAACATCGTCAACACCACCGAACTGATCGACGACCTGACGGCCAAGGGGCACCTCTTCCAGGGGGACAACGACGGGGAGGCCCTCTGCCATCGGGTCGAGGAGAGCCGGGAGACCACGGCGACGCTGGAAGAGGCCGTTCGGGAGGGACACCGCTTCATTCAGGGACACTACAGCGCCGTCTTCGCAGAGGAGGGCGATCCGAGGATGGTCGCCGTCAAGGCCGGTTCCTCCCTCTTTCTCGGCCAAGGGGATGGCTTCGTCTGTATCTCCTCGGACCTCCCCTCGATTCTGGAGTTCACCAGAACCTATGTCCCCCTCAAGGACGGGGAGATGGTCATCTTTGACTCCCAGAGCTTCTCCCTCCGCTCCCTTCAAGGGGGAGAGCCCATTCTGCGCCCTCTGCAAACCTACACCGAAGAGATCACCGTCGCCGAGAAGGGGGCCTTCCCCCACTTCATGCTCAAGGAGATCCACGATCAACCCGAAGGGGCCCTGGAGCTTCAGAGGTTCGCCTTCTCATCGAAAGAGTACCGCCAAAGGGCTCAGAGGCTTTTGAAGCATCCACGGATCTTCCTGATCGGGTCCGGTTCCTCCTACCACGCCGCCCTCATGGGGGAGTACGCCCTGAAGAACACCCTCGGTTTGGACGTGAACGCCTGCGTCGCCGGAGAGTTCATCGGACGTTACGGCGCCGTTCTCAAGCCGGAGGACGGTTTTCTCTTCATCTCCCAGAGCGGAGAGACCAAGGACCTCCTTCTGGTGGTCGATTTCGTCGAGAAACGGGGCCTCAAGAACCTCTACTCCCTCGTCAACGTGACCGGTTCGACTCTCCACACCCGTCTCCCCGAACGCTTCCCGATCCTCTCCCATCAGGAGGTGGGGGTCGCGGCCACGAAGACCTTCTTCAACCAGGCTCTGACCTTCCTCATCCTGGCCGAGGCGGCGGGAGCCCCGATACGCGGTTCCATAGAGAGTCTCCACGATCTTTTGAAAGAGCAGTTGAGGATCTTCTCCGAGAGTGTCCCTCCCTTGGCCCGCTCCCTGACCTCGGCCCGGGCCCTCTTCTTCCTCGGCTACGGCGTCTCACACCCTGCGGTTCTCGAAGCCGCCCTCAAGGTCAAAGAACTCGCCTACACCCCCTCGGAAGGGTTCTTCTCCTCGGAGTTCAAGCACGGCCCCCTGGCCATGATCGAAGAGGGGCAACCGGTCTTCTTCCTCTCCACCCTGGGCGACAAAGAGCTGACGGTCGCCCACATCAACGAGATCAAGGTGAGAGGGGGGATCATCCACACCGTCTCCCCGGAGGACTCCCTCCTGAGGAAGAACAGCCACGCCCTCTACCCCTTGGAGACGGAAGACCCACTCCTGGTCCCCCTCATGGGGGTCCTCTTCTTCCAGCTCCTGGCCTACCACATGGCCGTAGCCGCCGGAGAGAACCCCGACACCCCCCGTAACCTCTCCAAGTCCATCACCGTGGACTGAGACGCCGGAGGTTCAATTCCCCCCGACCACCGTCAGAAGAAGGACGAGAACGGCCACGGCGACGAGGACCGCGAAGACGATTTTCACCACGCTCCAGGGTCTCTCCCCCTGAACCTCTCCGGTTCTGGCGTTGACGAGGAAACGGTAAACCTTCTCCCCGTAACGGTAAGAATCGATCCAGATCGGCATGAGAAGATGTTTGAAGGTCTCCTGGGAGTAGGAGGTGTCGATTTGAAAGACCCTCTGGTGGTCACCTCCGATGTCCCTCTCCACGAGCCGACGGATCTCCTGTGCCATCTTCTCCCGTGCCAGCCCCCTTCCTTCCGGTAGAGGAAGGGAGTAGCTCTCCACCCTGAAGCCGCTCAGGTAGCTCTCCTCGTAGGGAACCACCTGGGAGAGGTCCCAAGGCTCCAAGGCCTCCATGTACTTGCGGGGAAGGTTGTTCGAGGCGGGAACGAGGACATCGTCGAAGAAATGTTCCACCCTTCCGCTCGTAGGGGTCCAGCGGGTGTGTTTCACCCGGCGGTTTTCTATGCATTGACGGCCGTTCCGGACCACCGAGACCGCCTCGGTGGTCCAGTAGTCGTCACCCCTCTCCCCGGTGTAGGGGCTGTCGGTCTGGCTGTCGAAGGTCCAGTAGGGCGTGTAGACACCCTTGAGGTTGGAGGGGTTCTTGGAGTGTCGTTTCAGGTCGTTAGGAGCGAACCAGCGGCTCCCAATCCACCGGGCGAAGCTCTGGTTGGCCTTCTGAGAATCGACGAGAAAGGGGAGAATCCCATGGGGCTGAACCTTCTTCTGGGAGAGGCTCTTACCGGTGACCAGAGGGGAACCGCAGAAGGCGCACTTATCGGCGGTAACGTTGGGAGGAAAGGTGGTCTTGGCCCCGCAGGCCTCGCAGGGGACGACGAGAACCTCTCCGACCACACCTTCCTCTCCGACCCGAGCCAGCTCCTCCTCAAGGTTCTGCTCTTCAACCCCCGCCTCTCCCTTGGGAATGGGGTTCTCCTTCCCGCAGAAGGGGCACTTCAGTTGATCCGTACCAGGCTCGTAGTGGATTCCTGCGCCGCAGGATTGACATTTGAACTCTCTCATGGTTCTCCCTTCTTAGACTCTATTTCTGGGGAAGGGGAGGAGGGACAGCGGCGAAGAGGGAGGCGAGCTCGGGAATCTCCCCGGCGGGGCCCCACTGGGCCATCCCGCTGCGCCAAGCCAGAGTCTCCCGGGTGATCTGGCCGGAGACGACCATGGGTTTGAGCTGCTCCAACCCGAAGGGGCCGCTCTGCTGGTTGCCCGGGGCGACAAAGAACTGAGCCTGTTGGGGAAGGGGGGGAGGCGCCCCGACACCGCCTGCCGACGAAGCGGGGTTCCCCGCCATGGCCTGGGCCATCTGGTTGGCCATCCCAAAGCCCATTCCCATGCCGACGCCGGCCGCCGCACTCCCGGAGGGGTTCTTCGCCGCTTCCTCCAAAGAGTTGGCCGCCTGGAACTGGAAATACTGCTGAAGGTTACCGACGATGCCCATGCTGCTCCGCTTGTCCATAGCCGCTTCGACTTCTGGAGGAAGAGAGATGTTCTCGACCAGGAGCTGGGAGATCTCGAGACCGTAGAGCTCCGAATCGGGCCTGATCTTCTCGCCTATGAACTGTCCAAGCTCATCGTAGTTCGAGGCCAGATCCAGAATCGGAATCTTCTTCTCCCCCACCATATCCGAGAAGCGGGCGACGATGATGTTGCGCAGCTGGTTGGTGATCCCCTGGGTGGAGAAGTCCTGGTTCGTCCCCACGATCTGCTTCACGAAGGTTCCTGGGTCCTTAACCCTCATCGTATAGGTGCCGAAGGTTCTCAGACGGACCGGTCCGAACTCGGGATCCCTGAGCATGATCGGGTTCATGGTCCCCCACTTCTGGTCGGTGTAGGTCTTGGTGTTGACGAAGTAAACCTCCGCCTTGAAGGGGCTCTCGAACCCGTACTTCCACCCTTGAAGGGTGGAGAGGATGGGCATGTTCTTTGTCTCCAGGGTGTAGGTGCCGGGGACGAAGACGTCCGCCAGCTTCCCCTCGTTGATGAAGACGGCGTTTTGAGACTCCCGAACCACCAACTTCGCCCCGTACTTGATCTCGTTGCCGTAACGCTCGAAACGGAAGACCATGGTGTCCCCCGTCGTGTCGAGCCATTGGATGATATCAATCAGTTCGCCTTTCAGCTTATCGATGAAGCCCATGGTCAACCTCCTCGCGGTTATAGTTTATCCCCCCAAGGATCAGGAGGAGGGGGGAAAATCCTCCTGGTCTATGTCCATCAAACGGACCCTCTTGCGGTCACGACATCTCTCGACGGCCGGCCTCAACCGATTCTGCAACTCTCCGGCCTTTGGCAAAGCCTCCAGGAGCATGGTCGGGTTCGTCCTGTCCGAACTGATGATCTTCAGGTGTCCAAGTTTAAAAATCCTCATCCAGAAAGGTTCGACAAGAACCATGTCCACGACCCTATAGAGTTCCAGATCGTTGGTGGTCTTGGAGAGAATGCCCGTAGAGACTCGGATCCTCTCCGTGGTAATCTTGAAACGGCGGGTCTTGAGCATCAGCCATTTCAGGAAGATGTAGAGAAAGTCCGCGGCCAGAACCACCGAGGCAACGATCAGCAAGATCGAACGGAGGGTTCCCTTCACCTCCCCCACCGAGTTCACCCAAACGATCAGGGAGATAAGGAGGAGGGCAAGTATTCCCCCTTGCAGGTAGACGGGAAAAAGCCGGATCGACGACGGGCTCCCCTCCCATAGGATCTCTTCCGGCCCGGAAGAGGGTTGGTTAAGACTCTTTTCTTCCATGTTTTCCTCCTGAGAACCAAAATGTAGCATCATCCCCCAATCGTGTCAAAAGGAAAGTCGCCCACCACCTCTCTTGTCTGGGAGGGGGAAGGGGAGTACAATGATTTGCGTGAGCCCGGACATAGGATCCGAACCCATTTCCTGCTCCTCCTGTGGAGCCCTCAACACGCCGGAGGCCAACTTCTGCTCCCTCTGCGGGAAACCCCTGCAACCCCTGCGCGAGCCATGTTCGTGCTCTACCCTCTCCCCCTTCGCCCCTGGAATCGTTCTGGGAGAGCGGTACAAGGTTCTCCACACCCTGGGGCGTGGGGGAATGGGTGTGGTATGGCTCGCCCTGGACACGAAGCTCCAGAAGAGAGTCGCCATCAAGAGCCTCCCCAAGAACCATATCCAAGACAGAGGGTGGAGGGAACGGCTCCTCCGGGAGGGACTGATCCTCGGACAGATCGAACACCCCAACATCTGCTCCGTCCTCGACCTCTCCGTCGACCAAGAGTCTCCCTACCTGGTCATGCCCTACATCGAGGGGGAGAGCCTCCTCGAAAAAATGCAGAGAGGGGGAATGGGAAGAGCCGAGGCCTACGGCTACGCCCTTCAGATCATCGCGGGGTTGGAAGCGGCCCATTCGAAGGGGATCATCCACAGGGATATCAAAGGCTCCAACATCCTGGTCACTCCCGACGGGACGGTGAAGATTCTCGACTTCGGCCTGGCCAAGCCCATCACCCCGGCCTCTTCACCCCACCTGCAGGACCGGGAGATCACCCAGAGCGGTCTCATCGTCGGAACGATCTCCTCTATGTCGCCTGAGCAGGCGGAGGGTCTGAAGATCGACCAGCGTTCCGACATCTTCTCCCTCGGCATTCTCCTCTACGAGATGTTCTGCGGTCACAAGCCCTTCTCGGCCTCCTCGGACCTGAGCCTTCTGGCCCAGATCGTCACCGCCGTCCCCAGGCCGATCACCCAGGTCGATCCCTCGCTCCCCAAAGAGCTCTGGAACCTCCTCGATAAGTGCCTGAGGAAGAAGCCCGAAGAGCGTTACCCCTCCATGGAGCTTCTCAGGAAGGATCTGTTGAAGCTGAAGAAGGTCCTTTGCCGCCGAAAGGTCTCCCTAAGACCCTCCAAGCCCCTCTTCGCCGTGGTCGCACTCCTCTTCCTTCTGACCGGAGCGTCGGTCCTCTTCCTGCTCCTGCGCCCTGCCAAGGTTCCCCCTCTGCTGGTTCTCAGGCCCGTGAAGGCCACCTCGACGGCCTCTAAGAGTTGGGCGGACGGTGTAGGCTTCCTTCTCAAGAAGAGCCTCAGCCAGTGGCCTGGCTTCGAGGTCATCGAGGAACGGACCTACGCGGAACTCTCGAAATCCTCCAAAAGCCGTCCCCTCCAGGTCGCGGCCCTCTTGACACCGAAGCTCTCGGAGCAGAGAGGGATGATGATTCTCGAGGTCAACGTCGAGAGAGGGGGAGAGAAGAAGAGTTTCACCTTCACCGGAGAGGGGGCCCCTTCCCTGATCCTCCACCAAGTCGACAACCTCGCCTCTTCGTTGGCCAAGCTCCTCCTTCCCCAAGAGTCGCCTCTCCCCACCCTCCTGAGGACGGCCGACCTTCTGACCCCCTCTTGGACGGCCTTCGAAAAGTTTCACCAAGGGTACAAACTCTGGCAGGAGCAAGACCTCTCCCGGGCGGAACGGTTCCTTCAGGAGGCCCTGGAGATCGACCCGAACTTCGTCGCCGCCCTCTCGACTCTGACGGAGATCTCCCTCCTGGAGGGAAACTACAAGAGGGCCAACTCCCTGGTCGCCAAGGCCTATCCTCTCAGGGAGCGTCTTCTTCCGGCAGACAAGCTCACCATTGAGGCGCTGAGGGCGCAGTTGATGCTCGATTTCGACAGGCAATTCTCCTCCTTGAGGGCCATCATCCGCCTCAGGCCCAGGGACAAATACGCCTATTTCAACCTGGCCGAGGCCTATTTCCACCGGGGGGAGATCGACAAGGCTCTGGAACTCTACGGCCAGACCCTCTCCCTGGACGCCCGTTTCCCCGCCGCCCTCAACCACTCCGGGTACTGCCACTCTTACCTGGGAAACCATGAGAAAGCCTTGGAGTTTTTCGAGAAGAACAAGGAGATCAGCCGGGTCGCCAACGCCTTCGACAGCCTCGGGGACGGTTACTTCTACATGGGGGATTACCTCAACGCCCGCAACAACAAGCTGACGGCCCTCGCCTACGACCCCGGACTGGAGTGGGTCCCCTACTCCCTGGGAGACATCTACCTGCTGGAAGGCCGCTTGGACGATGCTTTTCAAGAGAACAGCCGCCACTTCGTCGTCTCCCGTTCCCCCAGGAACAAGGCCCTCTCCCTCTCCCAGAAGGCCTTCTTCCTCTTCCTTTCCGGCGACGACGCCTCCTGCCGTCAGACACTGGAGGAGGCGGAGCTCCTCTACTCCGACAAAGACCCCAACCTCTTCGTCCCGGAGATCGACTACATCCAGGGGATCTCGGCCATAAGGGGAAAGAACCTCCCCGCCGCTAAGGCCGCCCTGGCACGTCTCGAGGGAATCGTCGCCGCCAGCCGCATCACCCCGAAGAGCTACTTCCCGGTCCTGAAGTTCTCCTTGGGCCTGAAGGCCCAGATCGAAGCGGCGGAGGGCCAACCGGAGAGGGGGATCGAAACGATGGAGAGGCTCCTGGCGTTGAAGCCGAAGTTGGGGTACTGGAGCACTCTCTTCAACGCGGCCTACTTCTACAACATCTACCTGGAAATGGTGGAAGCCCGGGGAAACCGTGAGAAGATTCTCCGGGGAGAGGCCCTTCTGAACGGCTACAACCCCTTTTTCCGTTCCGCTTTGGAAAGGGTTTTTCGGCGATGAATCGCTCCGTTGATTTTTTCTTCCCTACCCTATACAATACATGACGAGGTGAACGATGAAGGGAAAACGGTTTGGTTCTCTCTGTTTCTTTCAGGAAACGAGGAAGAGTTATACCGGGCAGGAGTACAGGATCGGTTTTGTGGAAGCCGAAAAGGTCAAAGATTTCTTTCTCGGAACGGTTCTCTCTCCGGAGATCAAAGTCTCCCCGGAAGAGTTGGGCACCCTGGCCCAGGCCCCGGCCCTGAAGAGGTTGCAAAACTTCCTTTCCACGCGGCAAGTGGAGCGTTTTCGGGGAAAGACCTTGGTGACCGCCCCCTACAAGGGAGGAAGAACCCTGTCGGAGATCATGGCTTGCGGTTCCACCCAGAGAAGCGGGCTCACCTTGGACAACGGGTTTCACGTCTTTCTCTCCCTTCTCGACCTTGCCCTGAGTTTCAAGCAGGAGTGCGCACGGGAGAACGGCATTGAGGCGGGCTTCTTCCCCTGTCCCGATGAACTCGCCTTCGATTTCGACGGCGCCATCACCTACCGTTACCCCTTCTTCCAGCTTCTGCTGGGAAAGAACAAGGGGTGGGAGAAACACCTCGCCACCTCCTTCCCCTGGCTCCTCCCTCAGGGGTTCGACGGAACCTTCTCGCAGAAGGTTGAGGTTTACTCCTTCATGGCCCTCTTCCTCTGGATCATCACGGGGGAGAAGAGCGGCGTCGTCTCCAACGACCCCGCCCTTTTCGCCGCTAAGAAGCTTTGGGTTCCCTACCAGGGGTACACGACGATCCCCGAGTTCATCCTCCCGATCCTCGCCAAGGGGTTCGGTGGAGAGTACAGGCACCTCCTCCAGGTGAAAGAGGAGCTCGAAGGGATCGTGATGGAGGGTGACGTCACACCCACAACCTTCAACCTGGCCTTCTACGTCAACTCCCTCTTCAAGGAGGAGATCAGAGCCGAGATCGAACAGGTGGAGAGGGAGAAGGTCGCGCCGGTCCCTCAGGACGAAGAGGCCAAGGAGATCGCCCGCAAGCAGAAGATGGAGACCGACATCTTCAAAACCATGGACACCGTCCAGGAGATCGAGAACAAACGCCGTGCCCCCATCTTCGTGGCTGTCGCGGCGGTCATCGCCTTGATCGCCGTCGTGGCCTATATGGTTCTGAAACCCAAACCGACCCCGCCCCCTCCGCAGGCTGTGGCCTCCCAACCGGCTCAGCCTCAGGTTGACGTCGCCAAGCTCGCCCAGGAACTCGAGCAGAAGATGTCCGCCCAGTACGAGGAGAAGGTCAAGGATATGGAGTCGAAGTACAACGAGCAGATCTCCCAGATCAAAGACGAAGAGAAGAAGCGCCTCCTCACCGAAGAGAAGAACAAGGAGAAGGAGCGCTTGAAACGTCAGCAGGAAGAGGCGACCAAGAAGGCCATCCAGGAAGCCAACCAGCAGATCGTCTTCGTTCAGGAAGAGCAGGCGAAGGCAAAGGTCGTGGAACAGAAGAAGGCCGAAGAGCAGGCCCGAGTCGCCGCCGAGCAGGCCCTGAAAGAGGGAGACACCGTCTCCATCAACGACCTTGATTTCCCCCTCAAGACCATCTCTCAGGCTCCTCCCAGGGTCGCGAACATTCCCACCGGCGGAGTCTCCGTCACCTTTCAGATTCTCATCGGAGTTCAAGGGAAGGTCGAGAAGGTGAAGGTTCTCAAGGTCTCCCCCCCCCTACCGGGGATGGACAAAAACATCGAGCTGGCCTCCCAGCGGTGGGAGTTTTCCTCCCCCGTATCCAAGGGGATGAAGGTCAAAGTCTGGAAGACACAGAACATGGTGATTCGCCGCTGAGAAGGAGGGTAGCGTTACGACGAGCATGAGCATGAACCCGGCCAAGAAGAGAGTCCGTATCGTCTCCACCGGCTCCTATCTGCCGGAAAAGGTGTTGACAAACTTTGACCTAGAGAAGATGGTCGACACCACTGATGAATGGATTACCACCCGTACAGGGATCAAGAGACGACATATCGCCAAGGAGAGCGAGGCCACTTCAGACCTCGTTCTCCAGGCGGCGTTAAGGGCTCTTAAGAAGGCCAAACTTCAGGCTTCGGACCTTGACGTCTTGATCATCGGGACCGTCACGCCGGACACCTCCTACCCCTCCACGGCGTGTTGGGTCCAGAGGGGCCTGGGAATCGAAGGGATTCCCTGTTTCGACCTCTCCGCCGCCTGCAGCGGTTTCCTCTACGGACTCGTTCTCGCCGAAAGCCTCATCAACGCGGGGACGGCCAGAAGGGTTCTCGTCGCCGGCTCCGAGTGCCTGAGTAAGTTTCTCAACTGGGAGGACCGTAACACCTGCGTCCTCTTCGGAGACGGCGCCGGAGCGGTCATCGTCGAAGCCAGCCATGACGATTCGGGGATTCTCTCCTTCTCCTGGGGCGCCAACGGGAACTACACGGACATTCTCGTCCAACCCGCCGGAGGCTCCCGGATGCCTCCCTCCGAGAAGACGGTGATGAAGAAGCTCCACTCCGTCTACATGGAGGGGAACAAGGTCTTCCGCTGGGCGGTCAAGTACATGAGCGAATCGGCACTGGACGCCGTTCAGAAGGCCGGGCT